>JBIKHR010000038.1:0-13332 GCA_044362035.1 Polaromonas sp.
GGTAGTCTTTGCCCTCCAGCAGCCATTGCAGTGAGTCGCGCACGCCTTCGTCGTCATCGACAACGTACACGGTGCCTTTTTTCGGAATCAAGCTCATGCAAATCCTTTAACCATCAAAGTGCGCTTTTGCCGTCATGGACGCCAGCCGGATCGGTGAACGTCGAAGAAGAAGTCAGCGGGGGGTTGACTGGCAGCCAAAAAGTGAAACGGCAGCCCACAACCTCACCGGCATTGTAGAGGTTCTCGGCATGCATTCGCCCCTGGTGCGACTCCACAATGCTGCGGCACAGTTTGAGGCCGATACCCATGCCTTCGGCCTTGGTCGAATAGAAGGCTTCGTAGAGCCGGGCACTGACTTCAGTGGACAGACCCTTGCCGGAATCGAGGATGGAAAACTCCACCACGCTCTGGTTTTCGATCTGTTTGGGCACCACCCGCAGTTCGACCGTACGGCGTGAATTGGGCCGCTGGGCCTGCTCAATTGACTCGGCGGCGTTCTTCATCAGGTTGATCAGTACCTGCTCGATCAGGATCGGGTCTACCAGCAGGGCCGGCAGGCGGGCAGCGCTGTAATGGCTGAGGCGCACGTGGTGGCGGCGCAGTTCAATGTCGGCCAGCTCGAGTGCATTGCTGACCATGGTGGCCACGTCCGACAGGCTGCGGTTGGGCTCGCTGCGTTTGACGAAGGAGCGGATGCGTTGAATGATCTGGCCGGCGCGGTGGGCCTGGCGGGCCGTCTTTTCAAGTGCACCCAACAACTCTTCAGTGCTGATGCTCTGGCGCTGGATGCGCGAAACCATGCCATTGCAGTAGTTGTTGATGGCAGTCAGCGGCTGGTTCAGCTCGTGCGCCACGCTTGACGCCATCTCGCCCATGGTGATCAGGCGGCTGGCGGCTTGCGCGCGTTCTGCTTGCAGCGCCGACTGCGTTTCGGCGTGCCGCCTGGGCGTGATGTCGGTGGCAATCACCATTTGTGCCAGTCGGCCGTCCACCCAGGTCAGGTAGCGCGAGCGCACTTCCAGCCATTTGCCGAGTTCGGGCACAAAGATTTCAGCGTTTTCGGTCTGCGCGGCGGTCAGCGTGTCGGTTGGCAGTCCTGCCAGGCCATCGACGGCATCCATCGCATCGTCGTTCGGGTTGATTGGTGGCACACCGGCCTGCACAATCAGGTTCATGTGGCCGGCCACCTCTGCGCCAAACCAGGCGCGGTACAACTTGTTGGCGAACAGCATTTCCTCGCTGCCCAGCGGCGCCACCGACACCGCCGCGTCAAGGCCTTCCAGCACGGTTGTAAAGCGCTCATAAGAGTTGGAGAGCTCTTCGCGCACGCGCTTGGGTTCGGTGATGTCGGTCATCGATGTCATCCAGCCGGTTTGCTGGCCGCGCGAATCGATCAGCGGCGAAACATACATGCGAGCGTCAAAGATGGCGCCGCCCTTGCGCTTAACCCGCACTTCAAAGCCACCCGGTGTCGAACGACCTTGCAACTCGTCTTCCAGCCGGGCTGCAAGCCACTCGCGGTCTTGCTCGGGCCAGTAAGGAAAGGGCGCAATGCGACTGACCAGCTCGTTTTCGTCCCATCCGGTCATCTGGCAAAAAGCCGGGTTCACATAAGTGATACGGCCTTGCAAGTCGAGTGCGCGCATGCCGGTGAGCATGGAGTTTTCCATGGCGCGACGAAAATTCGTTTCTGTGATCAAGGCCTCCTGGGCCTGCACGCGGCGGCGTGTGTGGCGCCAGGTGCCCAGCAGCATCCACACCGTCAGGGCGCTGAGTGCGCTGACCAGCCAGAAAAACCCGCTACCGACAACGCCCAGCGAAGCGCGATAGCCCTGGGCTCGAATGAGCAGGCCATTGCCCACCGGGGAGACTGGAATTTCATACTCGGGGGCCGCGTCATTCCAGGGCAGCAGCCTTGCCGCTGACGTTCGGGGCGGGGGCAAGGCGCCCGCCAGCACAGCGCCCTTGTCGTCAAGCAGCGCTACAGCGTATTTGGCGCTGACTTCCGTGGGCACGCCAAAGCGAAGTAGCCCGTCCAGCGAGTATTCGCCGATGATCACCCCCCCAAACTTGCCCTGTTCTTCCAGCGGAATCTGCAGTTGCAGCGTTGCCCCCTTGCTGCCGGGGTCGTTTTCGGCGGTCAATGGCCGTGAATAGACCGGCTGGCGCAAGTCACGGGCCAGCCCGTAAGTGCCCTCTGTCTCGCCGCCTTTGAGTTGCTCGCCCGGTCCGCGCATCAGCGTGAAACCGGCGCTGGGTGATGCGTAGGCCACGCGTATCTTGCGCCGCGAGTCCACCCAACTCACGGCCCGTAATTCCGGGAACTGGCTGACCAGCGATTCAGCCTGGGAGACAAATTCTTCGGGGTTCACTTCCTTGTTGGAAACATCGCGTCCCAGCCGCATCAATTGCTCTTGACGCTCCAGGAGTCGCAGGCGCATTCGTTGTTGCGCGTATTCGACGTCGCGCCTCACGGCTTCTTGCTCGCGGTCAATCTCTTCAATCCGTAAATAGGCAAATGCTGCCACCACTGCCGCCAGGAACAGCACCACCGCAAACAAAGGGCCCAAGGTGACAAATCGGTCTTGCCTTGAGGGCGTTTGTTTACGCCACCAGCTTCGCCACAACTTCATGACGTACATGGGTTTGCTCGCAGGCCTTGGGCTGAGCGCGGAAGTGGATGTGGTGCTGGGAATGGGCATGTAGAGCGGGCAGTTTATAGGAGCGCATCATGTCTTCCGTTGCCGCCACCGTTTTGGCTGTCCCCTGGAATTTATATTTCTTAATGTGAAAAGTGCGAGCACTATTTGAAATAATATTAAAAGTGTGAGAAACTTTAGCCAAGAGTCCAAATAGGGTTACAACCCCAATGGAAAGAGGTTTGATTCGTTTCGCGCTGCACCCTGTGGCGCCAGGCGGTGCAAGACCCGTCAAGAATTATTCAATCAGCAGGAGACAAACATGGCTGCCAATCCCACGCAATCTGGGGCGGAAAACCTTCGCGCCGCAATCGGTGACAAAGACCAACAGGAAACCCGTGAATGGATGGACGCCCTGTCCGCCGTCATCGAAAGTGAAGGCCCGGAGCGTGCGCACTTCCTGCTTGAACAACTTCTGGAGCATGCGCGCGAGCAAAGCATTGACATGCCTTTCTCGGCCACCACCGGCTATGTCAATTCCATCGAGACCGACCAGGAAGAGCGCTCACCGGGCAACCTGGAAATTGAAGGGCGCCTGCGCGCCTACATGCGCTGGAACGCCATGGCCATGGTCGTCAAGGCCAACCGCCTGCATCCGGTCGATGGCGGCGACCTCGGAGGCCACATCGGCTCGTTTGCTTCCCTGGCCAGCATGTTTGGCGCCGGCTTTAACCACTTCTGGCACGCCGAGAGTGAAAACCACGGCGGCGACTGCCTGTACATCCAGGGCCACGTGTCGCCAGGCGTTTACGCCCGTGCCTACCTCGAGGGTCGTCTGACCGAAGAGCAACTGCTCAATTTCCGCCAGGAAGTCGATGGCAAGGGCCTCTCGAGCTACCCGCACCCCAAGCTGATGCCCGAGTTCTGGCAGTTCCCCACGGTCTCCATGGGCCTGGGCCCCTTAATGGCGATTTACCAGGCCCGTTTTCTCAAATACCTGCACGCCCGCGGCATCGCCAACACTGAAAACCGCAAGGTCTGGGTGTTCTGCGGCGACGGCGAGATGGACGAAGTCGAATCGATGGGCGCTATCGGCCTGGCCGCGCGTGAAAAGCTTGACAACCTGGTGTTCGTCATCAACTGCAATTTGCAGCGCCTGGACGGTCCGGTGCGCGGCAACGGCAAGATCATTCAGGAGCTGGAAGGCGAGTTTCGTGGTGCCGGCTGGAACGTGCTCAAGCTGATCTGGGGCAGCAATTGGGATCCGCTGCTGGCGCGTGACAAGGACGGCGCGCTGCGCAAGGTCATGATGGACACGCTGGACGGCGACTACCAGGCCATGAAGGCCAACGATGGCGCATACGTTCGCAAGCATTTCTTCGGCAAAGACCCGCGCACCCTCGAAATGGTCGCCAAGATGAGCGACGACGACATCTGGAACCTGCGCCGCGGTGGTCACGATTCGCAAAAAGTTTACGCCGCCTTTCACTCGGCCGTGAACCACAAGGGCCAGCCGACGGTGCTGTTGATCAAGACCGTCAAGGGTTTTGGCATGGGCAAGATCGGCGAAGGCAAGAACAACGTTCACCAGACCAAAAAACTGGCCGACGAGGATATCAAAGCCTTTCGCGACCGCTTCAACATCCCGATTCCGGACAGCCAGTTGGCCGACATTCCGTTTTACAAGCCGGCCGAGGACACGCCCGAAATGCGCTACCTGCACGAGCGCCGCAAGGCCCTGGGCGGCTATTTGCCGCACCGCCGCGTCAAGGCCGACGAGCAGTTCACCATACCTTCGCTGGAGACCTTCAAGTCGGTCATCGAGCCAACGGCCGAAGGCCGTGAAATCTCGACCACGCAAGCCTATGTGCGCTTTTTGACGCAGCTGCTGCGCGACCAGGCCCTGGGCCCGCGCGTGGTGCCCATCCTGGTGGACGAGGCCCGCACCTTCGGCATGGAAGGCCTGTTCCGTCAGATCGGCATCTACAACCCCGAAGGACAGAAGTACACCCCGGTCGATAAAGACCAGGTCATGTACTACAAGGAAGACGTCAAGGGTCAGATCCTGCAAGAGGGCATCAACGAAGCCGGCGGCATGAGCAGCTGGATTGCAGCGGCTACGTCTTACAGCACCAACAACCGCATCATGGTGCCGTTTTATGTGTACTACTCGATGTTCGGCTTTCAGCGCATCGGCGACCTGGCCTGGGCGGCGGGCGACATGCAGGCACGCGGCTTTTTGCTGGGCGGTACCTCAGGCCGCACCACGCTCAACGGCGAAGGCCTGCAGCACGAAGACGGCCACAGCCATATCCTGGCCGGCACCATTCCCAACTGCGTCAGCTACGACCCGACCTTCGCTCACGAAGTCGGTGTGATCCTGCACCACGGCCTCAAACGCATGGTCGAGAACCAGGAAAACGTCTACTTCTACATCACGCTGCTGAATGAAAACTACGCCATGCCCGGCCTCAAGGCGGGTACCGAAGAGCAGATCATCAAGGGCATGTATCTGTGCAAAGAAGGCGCCAAACTCACGCCGCGCGTGCAGTTGCTGGGCTCAGGCACCATCTTGCGTGAATCGATTGCCGCACAGGAACTGCTCGAAAAAGACTGGGGCGTTGCCGCCAACGTCTGGAGCTGCCCGAGCTTCAACGAACTGGCGCGTGACGGCCAGGACGCTGAGCGCTGGAACCTTCTGCACCCGACTGACAAGCAGCGCGTGTCCTTCGTGGGCCAGCAACTGGCCAAGCACACCGGCCCTGTCGTGGCTTCAACAGATTACATGAAGGCTTTTGCCGAGCAGATCCGTCCTTTCATCCCGCAGGGCCGCGCCTACAAGGTGCTGGGCACCGACGGCTTTGGCCGCAGCGATTTCCGCAGCAAGCTGCGTGAGCACTTCGAGATCAACCGCCACTACATCGTGGTAGCTGCGCTGAAGGCGCTGAGCGAAGAGGGCACCCTGCCAGCCGCCAAAGTGGCTGAGGCCATCAAAAAATACGGCATCAACGCCGACAAGATCAACCCGCTGTACGCCTGAGCCCCGGCCTCACGACAACGGACGAACTGGAGACAAAAAACATGGCATTGGTAGACATCAAGGTCCCGGACATCGGCGACTTCGACGAGGTGACGGTGATCGAACTGCTGGTCAAGCCGGGTGATACCGTCAAGCCCGAGCAATCGCTGCTGACCGTGGAGTCCGACAAGGCTTCGATGGAAATTCCATCGAGTCACGGCGGCGTGGTCAAGGAGTTGCGTGTCAAGCTGGGTGACAAGGTCAAGGAAGGTTCGGTGGTGTTGGTGCTGGAGGCTGAAGGCGTTGCCGCTGCCTCCGTGGCGCCTGCCGCTGCTGCGCCTGCTGCGGCAGCACAGGCCCCCGCACTTGCTCCCGCTGCCGCGCCCGCCCCGGCGGCCGCCAGCGGCCCGATCGAGGTGCGTGTGCCTGACATCGGCGACTTCAAGGACGTGGTCGTCATCGAGGTGCTGGTCAAGCCCGGCGATGCGGTCAAGGTCGAGCAGTCGCTGCTCACGGTCGAGTCCGACAAGGCCTCGATGGAGATTCCATCGTCTGCCGCCGGTGTGCTCAAGGCGCTCAAGGTCAAGGTCGGCGACAAGGTCAACATTGGTGATCTGGTGGCCGTTCTGGAGGGCGTCGCTTCGGCTGCTGCCCCGACGGCCCCTGTTGCCCAAGCTGCTGCAGCGCCCGCATCCGCTGCTCAGGCTGCTGCGGCTCCTGTGGCGCCAGCAGCTGTCGCCACGGCCGTCTTGCCTGCGCATATGCCCGGCGCTGCCACGGCACAGTTGCCGCACGCATCGCCTTCAGTGCGCAAATTCGCACGAGAACTTGGTGTTCCGCTGGGCGAAGTCAAAGGCAACGGCCCCAAAGGTCGCATCACGCAGGACGATGTGCAGGGCTTCACCAAATCGGTCATGGCAGGCGACCTGCGCACCCTGGCACAGGCCGCCAAGGCACCGGCTGCGTCTGCCGGCGGCGATGGCGCCGGCTTGGGCCTGATCCCGTGGCCCAAGGTGGACTTCGCCAAGTTCGGCCCCATTGAGCGCAAGGAGATGGGCCGCATCAAAAAGATCAGCGGCGCTAACCTGTTGCGCAATGCGGTCATGATCCCGGCCGTCACCAACTTTGACGACGCCGACATCACCGACCTTGAAGCCTTCCGTGTCTCCACCAACAAGGAAAACGAAAAGTCTGGCGTCAAGGTCACCATGCTGGCTTTCCTGATCAAGGCCTGCGTGGCCGCGCTCAAGAAGTACCCCGAATTCAACAGCTCGCTGGACGGCGACTCACTGGTCTACAAGCAGTACTGGCACATTGCCTTTGCGGCTGACACACCCAACGGCCTGATGGTCCCGGTCATCAAGGACTGCGACAAAAAAGGCGTGCTGCAGATCAGCCAGGAAATGGGTGAGCTGGCCAAGAAGGCGCGGGACGGCAAGCTCGGCCCTGCCGATATGACTGGCGCTACGTTCACCATTTCCAGCTTGGGCGGTATTGGCGGCAAGTACTTCACGCCCATCATCAATGCGCCTGAGGTGGCCATTCTGGGCGTCTGCAAGAGCAGCATGGAACCGGTGTGGGACGGCAAGCAGTTCGTGCCGCGTCTGATGCTGCCTTTGTCGCTGACCTGGGACCATCGTGTCATTGACGGCGCGGCCGCTGCGCGTTTCAATGCCTATTTGGGTCAGATTCTGGGTGACTTCCGCCGCGTCCTGCTATGAACGCCGCGGGGGCGCCTGTCACCTTCGAAGGAGCGGGTGCATGACAACCTTGGTCATTGTGAAAAAAAACGGGCAGGTGGCCATTGCCGCCGACACCCTGGTCACCTTTGGCGACACCCGCCTGAGCAGCCGTTTTGAGTCCAACAGCAAGATCTTCCGGGTTGAAACTCCGGCCGGTCCGAGCTACATCGGCATGGCCGGCACCGTGGCGCACTTTCCGGTGCTGCGCAAGGCCTTGGCGACCTTGCCACGCGATCAGTTGTTGCTCAGCAGCAAGGACGAGGTGTTTGACACCTTCACCCGTTTGCACCCGGTCTTGAAAGAGACCTTTTTTCTGCAGACCAAAGAAGACGATAGCGACCCTTATGAGTCCAGCCAGTTCAGCGTGGTGATTGCCAACGCCACCGGCATCTTCGGTCTTTACAGCTACCGTGAAATCTTTGAATTCAAGGAATTCTGGGGCATCGGTTCCGGCCGCAGCTTTGCGCTGGGCGCCATGCACAACAGCTGGGACAAAGCCAAAACAGCGCGCGAAGTCGCCATGGCGGGCATTGCCGCCGGCTGCGAATTTGACAAAAACTCCGCCGGACCGGTGGAGGCGTACACCCTCAAGTTGAAAGCAACGAAATGAGTCAAGCCCATCTGATCGAAGTCAAAGTGCCAGACATTGGCGACTTTGCAGAAGTCACTGTGATCGAATTGCTGGTCAAGCCCGGCGACAGCATCAAGGCCGAGCAAAGCCTGATCACGGTGGAAAGCGACAAGGCCTCCATGGAGATTCCCGCCAGCCATGCCGGCGTGGTCAAAGAGATCCTGGTCAAGCTCGGCGACAAGGTCAAGGAAGGCTCTGTCGTCCTGATGCTCGAAGCTGCTGCTGGCGCCAGTGCCGCGCCTGCATCTGAGCCTGTATCTGCTCCGGCCCAAACATTCGCACCCGCAGCGGCCAGCTCTGCGCCTGCTGCCCTTGCCGCCGCTGCGCCATCAGCCTCCAGCTTTGCCGGCAGCGCCGACATTGACTGCGACCTGCTCGTTTTGGGTGCTGGCCCCGGCGGCTATTCGGCGGCTTTCCGCGCAGCCGATCTGGGCCTGAAGGTTGTCATCATTGAGCGTTACGCCACTCTGGGCGGGGTCTGCCTGAACGTTGGCTGCATCCCGTCCAAAGCCCTGCTGCACGTCGCCGCCGTTATGGACGAAGTGGCGCACCTGGGCGACCTGGGCGTGGACTTCGGCAAGCCGGTGGTCAACATCGACAAGCTGCGCGGCCACAAAGAAAAAGTCATCGGTAAATTGACTGGCGGCCTGGCGGCCATGGCCAAGATGCGCAAGGTCACCACCGTGCGCGGCTACGGTGCCTTTATCAGCGCCAACCACGTTGAAGTGGAAGAAACCACCGGCGACGGCCAGGAAAAAACCGGCAGCAAGAAAGTCGTCGCATTCAAGAAATGCATCATCGCCGCAGGCAGCCAAGCCGTGCGCTTGCCTTTCATGCCAAACGATCCGCGCGTGGTGGACAGCACCGGCGCGCTGGAGCTGCAAAGTGTTCCGAAGCGCATGCTGATTCTGGGCGGCGGCATCATCGGCCTGGAAATGGGCACGGTTTACAGCACGCTGGGCGCACGCCTGGACGTGGTGGAAATGATGGACGGCCTGATGCAAGGTGCTGACCGCGACCTGGTCAAGATCTGGCAAAAGATGAACGCGCCACGCTTTGACAACATCATGCTCAAGACCAAAACGGTGGGCGCACGCGCCTTACCCGAAGGCATTGAAGTCACGTTCGAGAGCGCCGAGCCCGGCGGCACCGCTCCCGCACCGCAGGTCTATGACCTGGTGCTGCAAGCCGTGGGCCGCACGCCCAATGGCAAAAAAATTGCTGCCGAGAAAGCTGGCGTGGCCGTCACGGACCGCGGCTTCATCAACGTGGACATTCAGATGCGCACCAACGTGTCGCACATCTTTGCGATTGGCGACATCGTGGGCCAGCCCATGCTGGCGCACAAGGCGGTCCACGAAGCGCATGTAGCCGCTGAAGTGATTGCCGGTGAACTGCAAGGAAACAAAGAGCTGGCCGCAGCCGCCTTCAACGCCCGCGTCATCCCGAGCGTGGCCTACACCGACCCCGAAGTGGCGTGGGTGGGCCTCACCGAAGACCAGGCCAAGGCGCAAGGCATCAAGGTTAAGAAGGGCCTGTTTCCGTGGACCGCTTCAGGCCGCGCCATTGCCAACGGCCGCGATGAAGGCGTCACCAAACTGCTGTTTGACGATTCACCGGAAGCTCACGGCCACGGCAAGATCCTGGGCGGCGGCATGGTCGGCACGCATGCGGGCGACATGATTGGCGAGATTGCTTTGGCCATTGAGATGGGCGCAGACGCCGTAGACATCGGCAAAACAATTCACCCGCACCCCACACTGGGCGAGAGCATTGGCATGGCGGCGGAAGTGGCGCATGGGAGCTGCACGGATTTGCCGCCGGCACGTAAATGACCTCCTAAGTCAGCACAATTAATGCTGCAACGCTACAAATTCAGAGTCTTGCTGCGCTTGCTTGTGCCTAATTTATAGACTACCACCGAAGCAAGCGCGGGCCCAAAATAGCGCCTATCAGGCTGCTCAGCCCCATGCCTGCGGCGTACCAGAGACCGAAAAACGCATACGAGGTTTCGATGCAGTGCAGGCTGTAGAGGCCTGTGGCTAAAGCGCCTGACAAAAACCCGGCGCTAGCTCCGCTAAAGGTTAGCCGCGTGGGTGCCATCTGACGCAGGTACAAAAGAAACACAGCCAACCAAGGCAGCGATATCAGGGCGATGCTCAAGGGGCAAGACCACCAAGACTGTCCCATCAACAACCCCCAACGGGCTGGCGGCTCGGCTTGCCACAGGGTGGTCGCCCCCATCAACGCCATGGCTAGCAAAGCCAGGCCAATGCCATGCATGCCATAGCTATCGTGCTGGGCAGGGCGGGCAAGTCGCCACAGTAAACCGCCACTGCACAAAGCCAGCGCCAACACCCATAAATTTTTAAATTGAAAAGACGCGCTGTGCAACAAGCCCGGCAAATCGGCATGCAGGCCCCAGCCACCTACCACCATGGATACGCTGAGCACCAGAGCGGTGCCAACAGCCTTTCGCAATGTGCCCGCAGGCAGACCTGAGGGCATTTGGTCGCTGGCCAAAAGATCGATGAGTGAACTGGTTTTCATGCAGTGCCCCAGCGTTGGCTCAATGTCTTCAGGCCGCGGTGCACATTCACTTTGACAGCGGCCTCGCTTTGGCCAATGAGGCTGGCGGTTTGGGCGATGGAGAGGCCTTTGAGGCGGGTGTGTTCAATCGCCAAGCGCTGTTTGTCGGGCAGTTCGGACAGCATCAGAGATAAGTCGTGGCGCGAGTCGCTCGCGGCGGTTTCAGGCTCGGTGCTTAGAACATCAGCCCAATCGTCTATGTCTTCCATGGCTGGAGTTCGTCTTCCATGCACTCGCAGATAGTCTATCCATTTGTAGCGCGCAATGGCGAAGACCCAGGCGGACATGGGTTGCTGGCTGTCGTAAGTGTGGCGCTTTTGATGGATGGCCATGAGGGTTTCCTGTACCAGGTCTTCAACGTCGTTAGGGTGGGTCTGCATGCGTCGTCGCATGAAGCCCCGCAACAGCTGACTGATGCTCGATAGCAGTTGCGTGTAGCTACTGGCGTCGCCGCTTTGGGCGCTAAGCCATTGGCCATGCAACTGGGATTCGATCAACGTCAGGCGGTCGCTCATTGCAATTCGTTGGGAGGGTCGAAAAAGTTACGATCTCAGACTAGGATTTACAGTTCAAAGCAGATAAATTTTTATGACAAATAAATTATTTAAAAAATACCTTGTAAGTGATTATGTAACTTTTTAAGTGAGCATCCCGAATTGCAAGGTGGACAGCGACGACAAGAGACCAAATCACCGCCGTTGTTTTTTTCAACCTTTATTCAGGAGCTCCTTTTGAAATCTACTTACAGCACTTCTTTCGCCATGGCCGCCGCTGCTTTGGCCTTGTCTGCCAGCGCTTTTGCTGCTGACGCCCCTAAAGGTTCCACAGGCAAAGCCATCGCCGCCAACGATACCGTGCACTGCTACAACGTCCACGACTGCAAAGGCAACAGCGACTGTAAAACTGCTGAGCACAGCTGTAAAGGCCAAAACGTTTGCAAAGGCCATGGGTTCAAAGCTGTCAGCGCGGCCAAATGCCTGTCTTCCAAGGGCACCATCGGCGACATGTGAAGACTGCGCCTTCTCTTTGCGCAGCAAGCCCGGGCTTTGGCCTGGGTTTGCGCACAAAGCATTACCCTGACTTCCAGCGCCAGCGTCAGCCGCTCGAGTGGCTGGAAGTCATCACCGACAATTTTTTGGTCGAAGGTGGGCGTCCCCTCAAGATGCTGGACTTCATCCGACGCGACTACCCTGCAGCCATGCATGGCGTGGCCATGTCACTGGGCAGTGCTGATGGCCTGAACCTAGCTTACCTTTACAAAGTCAAACAACTCGCCCAGCGCATAGAGCCTTTATGGGTGTCCGACCATTTGTGCTGGAGCGGCGTCGGCAACACCGTTTTGCACGACCTCAACCCCATGCCTTTCACCGACGAAGCGGCTAGGCACTTGATCGACCACATCACGCAAGCGCAGGATGTTTTGCAACGCCGCTTAGTGGTAGAAAACGTGTCCAGCTATGTCAGCTTTGCTAACAGCTCTTCCAGCGAGTGGGAGTTTTTGAGCTATGTGGCGCAAGAAGCAGACTGTTTACTGCTGGTAGACATCAACAATATTTATGTGTCCTCGTTCAATCATGGCTTTGACCCTCAGTCGTATCTCAATGCCCTGCCAGCTAACCGTGTGCAGCAAATACATTTAGCAGGCCACAGCCGCAATGCCACGCACATCATTGACACCCATGATCACCCGGTGTGCGACGAGGTTTGGCATTTGTACGCCGCCGCTTGTAGACGCTTTGGCGTGGTGGCCACCATGATCGAGCGTGACGACCACATTCCTCCCCTACTCGAGTTGCTAGCCGAGTTGGATATGGCGCGGGCGATTGCCAAAGCCCATATCAGCCATGACGCCAATCCCGTTATCAGTTTAGTTTCCGATACGGTCATTGCGAGCGAACCGCGTCAATCCTGCGAACTCTTGCAATCCAGTCCAGACTTGCTATCGCTGCAAACCGACTGGATGGCTTGTGTGCTGCAAGACCCACAACCAGAAGACGCGCCCGTGCGCCTGGCCCTGGCTGAGAGCGTGACCGACACGCCTGTGCAGCGGTTTGGTATTTATCACCGCGCTTACCGACTGCGCTTGTGCGAGGTTTTACGGGACAGCTTCGCTAAAACCTGTGCCTACATGGGTAGCGATTTGTTCGACGGGCAAGCCAGTGTTTTTGTGATGCAGCAGCCTCCCACCGAGCGCAACCTGGGTCGCTATGGCGCTGCCTTGCCGGCTTTTTTCCAGCAGATCTACCCCGACAACCCCGAACTCCACGAGTTGGCGCAACTCGATTGGGATTTGCGCAGTCGCTTTGATGGCGTAGACGCTCCTGCTTTAACCGTCGAAGCTCTGGCACCCAACACCAACGGCGAGATCCCTTGCTTGAGCAAGGCCTCACCCCTACACCACAGTGTGGTGCTGCGTAACAGTCGCACCAATGCACTCAAACTTTGGCGCGCCATCGATGACGATGTCGAGGTGCCTGAAGTGCAGCAACTGGAGGTCGGCGCAGGCTTTGTAGCCTGGCGAAGGGAATTGCAGCCGAATTTCATGAGCCTGGACCCGGCCCAATACTCATTTATGCAAGCACTGGCAGCGGGTGACTCCATCCAAGATGCGGGCGATCGCTTTGCCGACACCGAGGTTTTGCCCTCGCCCGAGGTGCTTGGCGCGTGGTTACAAAGCTGGTTGACTCAAGGCTTGTTAAGGGCTTAGTAAAT
>JBIKHR010000039.1:0-13239 GCA_044362035.1 Polaromonas sp.
CGCTCCAGCGCTGCAGCGCGCCCATTTTTTCGAGTAATCCGGCGCTGATGGCGCCAGCCCAGGCGCCGCTGGCGTTGAGCACAAAATCCACCAGCGAGGGCACGCGTGCCGGCAAATAAGCCTGCAAGGTTTCCATGCTCAACGACAGCAAACCAGCCGCCAGCGCAGCCAGACTGACCGCATGAGTGGCCCGCCCGCTGCGCAGCGCTGCCAGCGCGAGCAAAAAACCCAGCGGCACATAGCCCAGAAAATTAGTTCCAACGTCAAACCCGGTCCAGTAGCGCGGCCAGGGCGCACTTAAAAACGCAAAGGGCGACAAGCCCTGGTCACGCCAACCGGTAAAAGGGTACAGGCTGGCGTAAACCACCAGGCACAAGGTCGCCAGCGCCAGGGGCCATGCCGTGGTCCGGTGCGGGGCGGACGTCATGCCGGCCCGGCCTTGAAAACGGGTGCTGAACATCTCGACGGCTGCATGTCTGCCTGCACCAGAGAAAAAGTCAGGTCTTCAGCCCTACCAGGGCTTGACCACCACCAGCACCACCGCCGCCACCAGCATCAGCACCGGCAACTCATTGAACCAGCGCCACCAGACATGGCTGCGCGTGTTGCGGTGGGCCACAAAATCCTTGAGCATGCGTGCGCAAAGATGGTGGTACGCCAGCGCCAGCAGCACCACCAGCAGCTTGGCGTGCATCCAGCCATTGCCCGGGCCGCGCCCGATGCCGTAACCCAGCCACAGCCAGAGCCCCAGCACCAGCGCCGGCACCGCCAGCAAGGTGGTGAATCGCAGCAGCTTGCGGGCCATCAGAAGCAGGCGTTCGCGCTCGGCCACACTGCCCTCGGGCACCATGGCCAGGTTCACAAAAATCCGCGGCAAATAGAACAGCCCGGCGAACCAGCTGGCGACGAAGATGATGTGAAACGATTTGACCCAAAGCATGCGGTCCAGTGTAGCGCTGGGCACCAGCCCCAAGCTTTGGCACAATTTGCCCATGACCTCTTTTGCACCCTTCCCTCTTGGCCGGCCCCGCCGCCTGCGACGCGACAGTTTCACACGCAACCTGGTGCGGGAAAACCAGCTCACGGCGCACGACCTGATTTATCCGGTTTTTGTCACCGATGGCCGGCAGCAGCGCGTGCCGATTGCCTCCATGCCCGGCGTCGAGCGCCTGAGCCTGGACCTGCTGCTGCCGGTGGCCGAGGAATGCGTCAAGCTGGGCATCCCGGTGATGGCGCTGTTTCCAGTGATTGACCCGTCCCTCAAGACACCCGACGGCCGCGAAGCCATGAACCCCGAAGGTCTGGTGCCGCGCGTGGTGCGCGAACTCAAGAAACGCTTTCCGGACCTCGGCGTCATGACCGACGTCGCGCTCGACCCTTTCACCAGCCACGGCCAGGACGGCCTTCTGGACGAAACCGGCTACATCCTCAACGACGAGACCGTGGCCGTGCTGACCGAGCAGGCGTTGACGCAGGCCGAAGCTGGCGTGGACATCGTCGCGCCGAGCGACATGATGGACGGGCGCATCGGCGCCATCCGCACCGCGCTGGAAGCCCGCCGGCTGATTCACACCCGCATCATGGCCTACAGCGCCAAGTACGCCAGCGCCTTTTATGGCCCGTTTCGCGACGCCGTCGGCTCGGCCGGCAACCTGGGCAAGGCCGACAAAAAGGTCTACCAGATGGACCCCGGCAACACCGACGAAGCGCTGCGCGAAGTCGCGCTGGACATCGCCGAAGGCGCCGACATGGTGATGGTCAAGCCCGGCATGCCCTACCTGGACGTGGTGCGCCGCGTGAAGGACGAGTTCAAGGTGCCGACCTTCGCCTACCAGGTCAGCGGCGAATACGCGATGCTCAAGGCGGCTGCGCAAAACGGCTGGCTGGACCATGACGCCGTGATGCTCGAAAGCCTGTTGGCCTTCAAGCGCGCCGGTGCCGACGGCGTGCTGACCTACTTTGCTATCGACGCGGCGCGCCGGCTGCAGCGCAGCTGAACCCGGCCGGGCGCGCCCGGCATTCACCCTCCGGAGCCCGACAACATGCGCGTTTTTCACATCACTGCGGGCAAGGTCGTCGAAACCGATGTGCTGCCCTTGCAGCCGGCCGGGCAGGGCTTTTACTGGATCGCCTGCGCCCGGCCCGAATTCGAAGCCCGGCTCGCCGAGATCCAGGGCGTGCTGCACATGCTGACCGGCACCCAGCTGGTGGACTTGCACGTGACCGACCTGCTGAACCAGCAGCTGCCTTCGCACTACGACTACACCTCGCAATACGACGTGCTGGTGTTTCGCCGTCTGGCCGCGCGTGCGCTTCAGAGCGAAGCCGACCGTGGCCGGCCATCGGCGCCGGCGCGCCCGCGGCAAAGCGGGCCACCGGTGCTCAGGCGCATCGACACCAGCCCGGTGGCCTTTGCCGTGTTTGACCCTGTGCTGCTGACGGTGCATCCGACCGACTGCACTGTGCGCGATGCCTACGCGCTGCGGCTGCTGAACGCCAGCACGGCAGAATCACGCGCTGCCGGCGTCAAGCTGCCGACCCAGCCGGCCGACCTGATGCTGCGCATGGTGAACCTGATCGTGGACGGCTATCTGGAGCTGCGGCGCGAACTGACCCGCCAGATGGAGCACTGGCAGACCGAGCTGCTCGACCCCGGGACCCGCTTCAACAACTGGAACTCGGTGCTGGACGCCCGCCTGGCACTGCACCACCTTGATGAAATCTGTGAAGACCAGCGTTCTGCCGTGCAGGACTGGGTGGACTCCATTGAGACCTGGCCCGAAGGCGAGACGCACGCGCTGCAAAGGGAACGCGAGTTGCTGAAGGTGCGCTCGCGCGACGTGCTTGAGCACATTGAACGCGTGGTGCACCATGTGCGCCGCATGGGTCAAAGCGCCGAAACCGCCGTGCAGATGCACTTTTCTGTGCAGAGCAACCGCACCAACGACATCATGCGCACGCTGACCGCAGTGACTGCGGTTTTTTTACCGCTGAACCTGGTGACCGGATTTTTCGGCATGAACTTCGAGTTCATGCCGATGATTCACAACAGCCACGGTTTCTGGTGGACGCTGGGGCTGATGGCGCTGCTGGTGGTCACCGCCGGTTTGCTGCTCTGGCGAAAACGCTACCTGGCCCGCAACGCCCGCCGCTAGGCCCGGCCGGCGTCACTGAGGCCGCTCAGCCCAGATGCTGCGCAAAAAATGCCAGGCTGCGCGAGCGCGCCAGCGTGGCCGCAGGCTCGTTGAAAGAGCCGCGCTGGTCACAATTGAAACCGTGATCGGCCTCGTAGGCTTGCACCGTCACCCCCGGGTGCGCGGCCGCAAACGCATTCACGGTGTCCATGGCAATCCAGTGGTCTTTCTTGCCGAAGTGGGCCAGCACCGGGCAGGCCGGTTGGCGCGCTGACTCTTCGGGGCCCGTCATGCCGCCACCGTAGTAGCAAACCGCGGCGCTCAAGCCCTTGAGCAAACAGGCCGCACGCCAGCTCAGCAAGCCGCCCCAGCAATAGCCGACGATGCCGACCTTGCCGCCACTGGCCAGGCGGGCGTGGTCCATCGCCGCCTGAATGTCCTGCAAAACACCGGGCGCGGGCAGCGCCTCGACAGCGGACTTCAGGCCCATACCCTGGCCCATGTCTTCCTGGTTGTAGCCCAAGTCCACGCCAGCCTGAACGCGATGAAACGTGGCCGGCGCGATCGCCAGGTACCCGGCTGCGGCATAGCCGTCTGCCACCGATTGGATGTGCGAGTTGACGCCGAATATTTCCTGCAAAACGACCACTGCACCCTTGGGTTTGCCGGCCGGCGCAGCCAGGTAGGCAGGCAGCTTGAAACCATCGGCAGCGGTCAGTTCAATGAAAGAGGCCATGGTGAATTACTCCTGAACAACAAAGGGGGAAATCAGTTGGCGGCCAGTTTGCGCTCGACAAAATCGAGCCGGTCCTGACCCCAGAACATTTCGCCGTCCACCACATAGCTGGGCGCGCCAAAGACCGCATTGTCAATAGCCTGCTGCGTATTGGCCGCATAGCGCTGCGACACCTCGGCGCTGGTAGCTTGCTGCTGGCGATCAGCACTCAGACCTTGTTCGCTGAGCAATTGCGCCAGCACGTCGGTATCGGCAATGTTGCGCTCTTCGCTCCAGACGGCCTTGAAGACGGCGCCGCTCAGTCGCATCGCCGCCTCAACGCCATCGTGCAGGTCCACGGCAATGATCAGGCGGGCCGTATCGTCACCGGCCACCGGGAAAAAGCGTGGTTTGACATGCATGGGCATCTGCAAGTGCTGACTGAAGCGCGCCAGTTCGGTCAGCCGGTAGGCCTGGCGCTGCGGCGCACGCTGGCCCAGCGGCAGACCACCGGACACCGCAAACACCTTACCAAAATCCGTGGGTAGCACGCGAATGCTGGCGCCGGCCCGGCGGGCCATGTCTGCAAAACGATCGTGGCCCAGGTAAGTCCAGGGGCTTTGCGGGGTGAAGTAATAGTCAATGGTGCAAGTCATGGGCGCCTTTGGAAGTTGAGGTCACAGTGGGTTACATTGATTCTTTGCCGGCATTTGTAACCGGTATCACTTATTGTTGCCGGAGAACCCCATGCCCCCTGTTGTCCTGATCACCGGTGCCTCGCGCGGCATAGGCGCTGCCACTGCCTTGCTGGCGGCACGCGCCGGCTATGCCGTGGCTGTCAATTACGCCGCCAACTCGCTGGCCGCCGACGAGGTGGTGCGGCAGATCCGTCAGAGCGGCGGCAATGCCATCACTGTGCAGGCCGACGTGGCCAACGAGGTGCAGGTGCTGGCCATGTTTGAAAAAGTCGACGCCAAGCTCGGCCGGCTGACGGCGCTGGTCAACAACGCCGGCGTGGTGGACCAGACCTCGCGCGTGGACGCCATGAGCATGGCGCGCTTCAAGCGCATGTTCGAGATCAATGTTTACGGCAGCTTTGTTTGCGCGCGCGAAGCCGTGCGGCGCATGAGCACGCGCCACGGTGGCAGTGGCGGCACCATCGTCAACCTGTCCAGCGTGGCGGCCCGCCTGGGCGCGCCCGGCCAGTACGTGGACTATGCGGCGGCCAAGGGCGCCATTGACAGCTTCACCGTCGGGCTGGCCAAGGAAGTGGCCACTGAGGGAATCCGCGTCAACGCGGTTCGTCCCGGCATCATCGCGACCGACATTCATGCCTCGGGCGGCCTGCCCAACCGGGCCCGCGAAATGGCGCCGCAGGTGCCGATGCAGCGCCCCGGCAGCGCCGAAGAAGTGGCCCGCAGCATCGTCTGGCTGATGGGCCCGGAGTCCAGCTACACCACCGGCACCGTGCTGGACGTGACAGGCGGCCGCTGATGGATTTCAAACCCCTGGTGACGCTGCTGGCCATCGTCAATCCGCTGGCCTGCGTGGCATTTTTCATTCACTACACGCAAGACTTTTCACCCGATCAGCGCCGCCGCACGATCCTGATTTCATCTTTCAGCGCCTTTGCCGTGATCGCGGCGAGCGCCCTGCTGGGCGTGCAGATCCTGGAGTTTTTCGGCATCTCGCTGGCCAGCTTTCAGGTGGGCGGCGGCATGCTGCTGCTGACCGCTGCCTTGAGCATGCTGAACGCCGAAACACCGCAAACCAAAACCAATCCGGACGAGTTGCAAGACGCTGAAGAGCGCGCCGCCCAGGGCGCCAGCATCGCCGTGGTGCCGCTGACCATTCCGCTGCTGACCGGCCCGGCCACCATGTCCACCGTGGTGATTTACGCCGACAAGGCCAAGACCTTCTGGCAACTGGCCACGTTGCTCGGCTACGGCGTGGTGGTGGCACTGGCCACCGCCTTGTGCTTTTCGCTGGCCGGCCCGATCGCCCGCGCACTCGGCAAGACCGGCATCAACGTGATGACACGGCTGATGGGCTTGATTCTGGCCGCACTGGCCGTGGAGCTGATGGCTGACGGCCTGAGCAAACTGTTTCCGGTCCTGCGGGGCACCCCATGAGCGAAAACATCTTCGACTACATCATCATCGGCGGCGGCACCGCCGGCTGCCTGCTGGCCAACCGCCTGAGCGCCAATGCCAGCAAGCGGGTGCTGATGATCGAGGCCGGCCGGCGCGATGACTACCACTGGATTCACATCCCGGTGGGCTATTTGCATTGCATCGGCAACCCGCGCACCGACTGGCTCTACCAGACCGAGCCCGAGCCCGGCCTGAACGGCCGCACGCTGCGCTACCCGCGCGGCAAGACGCTGGGCGGCTCGTCCAGCATCAACGGCATGATCTACATGCGCGGCCAGGCGCGCGACTATGAGCGCTGGGCCGAACTCACCGGCGACGATGCCTGGCGCTGGGACAGCGCGCTGGCCAGTTTCCGCATGCACGAAGACCACTACAAGCTCGACGCATCGCAGGGCCATGTCAACGAGAACTTCCGCCGTCTGCACGGCCACAAAAGCCAGCACGCCGGCAGCCAGGGCCTGGCCCAAAAAATCGGTGGCGAGTGGCGCGTGGAAAAGCAGCGCCTGCGCTGGGACATCCTGGACGCCTTTTCACTGGCGGCGCAACAAGCCGGCATTCCGGCCACTGAAGACTTCAACGGCGGCGACAACGAAGGTGTGGGCTATTTCGAGGTCAACCAGAAAAGCGGCTTTCGCTGGAACACGGCCAAAGCTTTCCTGCGCCCCACCTGCTTTGGCCGGCCCAACTTTGAAATGTGGACCAGCGCGCAGGTGTGCGGCTTGGTCATTGAAAAACAAGACGATGGCAGCCAGCGCTGCACCGGCGTCGAGGTCTGGAGCGGTAGCGAGCGCGTCAAGGCGCTGGCCACGCGGGACTCGGGCGGGCTGCGCGGCGAAGTGCTGCTGTGCGCCGGCAGCATCGGCTCGCCGCAGATCCTGCAACTCTCGGGCATAGGCCCGGCGACGCTGCTCAAGCGGCACGGCATTGAAGTCCAACAAGACCTGCCCGGCGTGGGCGCCAACTTGCAAGACCATTTGCAAATCCGCTCGGTCTACAAAATCGGGACCGGCGGCAAACGCAACGTGACGCTCAACACCATGGCCAACTCACTTTGGGGCAAGGCCAAGATCGGTTTGGAATACGCCTGGTCCCGCACCGGCCCGATGAGCATGGCGCCTTCGCAGCTGGGCGCTTTCACGCGCTCCAGCCCCGGGCAGCCCTACCCAAACATCGAATACCACGTGCAACCGCTGTCCTTGGACGCCTTTGGCGAGCCGCTGCATGACTTCAACGCTTTCACCGCCAGCGTTTGCAACCTCAACCCGACCAGCCGCGGCAGCGTCAACATCCAAAGCGCCCGCTTTGAAGATGCGCCGGCCATTGCCCCCAACTACCTGAGCACGCCCGAAGACCGGCAGGTGGCGGTCGAGTCCTTGCGCCTGACGCGGCGCATCGTCGGGCAGAGCGCACTGGCCCCCTACCAGCCCGAGGAGTTCCGCCCCGGCGCGCAGCACCAGAGCGACGACGCGCTTGCCCGGCTGGCAGGCGACATTGCCACCACCATTTTTCATCCCGTGGGTACCACCAAGATGGGCAAGGCTGAAGACCCGATGGCGGTGGTGGACTCGCACCTGCGGGTGCGCGGCATCAGCGGGCTGCGCGTGGTCGATGCCAGCGTGATGCCGCTCATCACCAGCGGCAACACCAACTCGCCCACCCTGATGATCGCGGAAAAAGCCGCCGCCTGGATCACCGCCGGCGAGTGAGCGCGGGGCCGCCACGTCCCTCGGGAAAGCACCAATAGGGGGCGCCCTTGCCCCCGCCTATAGTGATCAACCTGACGGCGGGCCATGCAGCTCGTGACACGGGGAGCCGAGGAGACACAGAAGTCCAATAAGAACAAGTTAATCGGGCAGGTCCACACGACGTGCCCGGAAAAAGCGCTGGTGACCCCGGCGCTTTTTTTTTGCCCGTTCGCAACCGTACCCGCCTGACACAATCCCCCGCATGGAACTCATCTTTGTCACCTGCGCCTCTTTGCTGGCCGGGTTTGTAGACGCCATCGTTGGCGGTGGCGGTCTGGTGCTGGTGCCAGCCCTGTTTGCGGCTTTTCCGACCACCCACCCGGCCACGCTGTTTGGCGTCAACAAGGGTGCCTCGATTTGCGGCACCGTCGTGGCCACCGCGCAGTACGCCAGGCGGGTCGAGCTGCGCTGGGCCGCCCTGCTGCCCGCCGCGTTGACAGGCTTTGCCGGCTCCATGGCCGGGGCCTGGCTGGTCACCGAAATTTCGCCGCAATTTTTGCGCAAGCTGCTGCCGCTGGTCTTGCTCGGCGTATTGCTCTACACCCTGGCCAAAAAAGAGCTGGGTCGCCACCATGCACCGCGCTTTACCGGCCGCGCCGAGACGCTTGCAGCCTGCGCTGTCGGTCTGGTGATCGGCTTTTACGACGGCTTCTTTGGCCCGGGCACCGGCAGTTTTCTGGTGTTCCTGTTTGTCCGCTGGCTGGGCTACGACTTTTTAAACGCCTCGGCCTCGGCCAAGCTGATCAACACCGCCACCAACCTGGCGGCCTTGCTGCTGTTCGCCTTCAAGGGCTATGTCTGGTGGCACATTGCGCTGACGCTGGCGGTGGCCAACGTGCTGGGCAGCCTGCTGGGCACGCACATGGCGCTCAAGCATGGTGCCGGCTTTGTGCGCGTGGTTTTCATCGTGGTGGTCAGCGCCCTGATTTTGAAAACCGGCTACGACGCCTTTTTGCGCTGAGCGCCGGACTTCAGGCAGCGGCTCTCAGCGGGCCGGGCGGGCGGCCGGAGCCGATGGCACCAGGCCGCCAGGGGGCTGACCGGAAACGGCGGCCTGCAAGGGCTTGGGCGGGGCCTGCGGCGCGCCTGAAGGGGTGAACAGGCTGGCCGGCGCCACGCCGGCCGCACCCGCGCTCGGGTCGCTCACGCCCAGCACGTTCACGCTGGCTACTTCACGCGGCTTGCCGATCGGGCTCGCTGCCTGGCCCAATTTGACGGCTTGCAGGTCTTCTTCGTTGGGGTAGCGACCGAGCAGCACATAGTCAAACACACGGCGCGCAATCGGGGCGGCATGGGCGGCGCCAAAACCGGCGTTTTCAACCACCAGGGCCAGCGCGATCTGCGGGTTGTCGGCCGGCGCAAACGCTGTGTAGAGCGCGTGGTCGCGCAGGTGCTCTTCCAGGTTGGCGGCGTTGTACTTGTCTTTCTGGCCCACCGACACCGCCTGGGCCGTTCCGGTCTTGCCGCCGCTGAGGTAACTGGCGCCGGCAAAGACGCGCGCAGAGGTGCCGTCCTGCGTCACACCCACCAT
Organism: Polaromonas sp.; assembly: GCA_044362035.1. Classification (GTDB taxonomy): domain Bacteria; phylum Pseudomonadota; class Gammaproteobacteria; order Burkholderiales; family Burkholderiaceae_C; genus Polaromonas. Next base: position 9,279 of record JBIKHR010000039.1, read on the forward strand.
GGCGCGGCGGATCACCTCGACATTTTCGGGCTTGAACTTCAGGTCTTCCGGCGGATCGATGACCGCTGGCACCAGCGCCCGCGTGACGCTGTCCTGCGTGCCGAGAATCAGCCGCGGTTTGTGTTTGATGCCGCTGGCGGCCAGCACGGCGGTGGCCTGCGCCAGCTGCAGCATGGTGAAGGCGTTGTAGCCTTGGCCGATGCCCAACGAGATGGTTTCGCCGGCGTACCATTTCTGCTGCTCTGCCTTTTTGTAGGTGTTGCGCTTCCACAGCTGATTGGGCAGTATGCCGCGCACCTCGCCGTTGATGTCGATGCCGGTGATCTGGCCAAAGCCCAGCGGTTTCATGAAGTCATGGATTGCGTCAACCCCCAGCTCATTGGCCAGCGAGTAGTAATACACATTGCTCGACTTGACGATGCTCTGGTGCATGTCTACCGTACCCAGCGGCGGCCCGTGGCTGCGGAACTGGTGGCCGCCGAAGGTCCAGGAGCCGGTGTCATTGATGAGGGCGCCCGGCGCGCGCTTGCCCGCCTCCAGGGCGGCCATGGCCATGAAAGGTTTGTAGGTCGAGCCGGGCGGGTAGGTGCCGCGCAGGGCCCGGTTGAGCAGGGGTTTATCGATCGACTCGTTCAGTGCCTGCCAGCTTTCGTTGTCGATGCCATCGACAAACAAGTTCGGGTCAAAGGTCGGCTTGCTGACAAACGCCAGAATCTCGCCCGAGCGCGGGTCCATCGCCACCAGCGCGCCGCGCCGGTCACCAAACATGTCCTCGACCAGCTTTTGCAACTTGATGTCGATGCTCAGCATGACCGTATTGCCGGGTGTGGCCGGGCTGCTGGCCAGCTTGCGGATGGCGCGCCCGCCGGCCGATGTTTCGACCTGCTCAACGCCGGTGATACCGTGCAATTGTGTCTCGAAACTCTGCTCAACGCCCAGCTTGCCGATGTAATCGGTGCCGCGGTAATTGCCTTCGTCTTCACTTTCTTCGATGCGTTCTTTTTCGCGCTGGTTGATGCGCCCGATGTAACCCACCACATGGCTGCCCAGCTCGCCATACGGGTAGCTGCGAAACAAACGGGCCTTGATGTCCACACCCGGAAACCTGAAACGCTGAGCTGCAAAACGCGCCACCTCTTCGTCGGTCAGGCGCGTGCGGATCGGCAGGGACTCGAAACTCTTGGAGTCTTCGCGAAGCTTTTTAAAGCGCCGTTTGTCACGCGGCTGAATGTCGATGAACTCACCCAGCGCCTCGATGGTCGCTTCGATGTTGGCGACCTTTGAAGGCATGATTTCCAGCGTGTAGGCCGAGTAGTTGGTGGCCAGCACCACGCCATTGCGGTCCAGGATCAAGCCACGGTTCGGCACGATGGGAACAATCGCCGTGCGGTTGCTCTCCGCCTGCTCACTCAGGTCGTCATGGCGGACCACCTGCAAATACACCAGCCGCACGCTCAGCAGAAAAAAGGCGAACAACATCAACAAACTCGCCACCAGCACCCGGTCGCGGAAATGGCGAAGATCGACCTCGACGTTCCTGAGCTCAGTCATGTCTGGTCACAGCGGCCGGTTTTCATCAGGATCGGGCGCACGGCGCTGCGGCACCAGCAAAATGACGCTGACCACCGGCCACAGCAAGGCTTCAAAAATCGGCGCCAGCAAAAAACTCCAGCCCGGAAAAATATTGCCATTGATCAGCCGGATCGCCAGCTCCACCAGATGCGCTGCAAAAAACAGCGGCAAGACCTGCACAGCTTGCGAAGGGACCGGGAACCACAACAGGCGGCGGTGAATCATGGTCGCAAAAAAACTCAGCGTCGTGTACGACAGCGCATGCTGGCCGAGCAGTGCAGTCTGGTGCACGTCCACGCCCAGGCCAAACATGAAAGCCAGGCCAATGCCGATGCGCAGCGGCTGATGCACGTTCCAGAACACCAGCACCATCGCCAGAAAATCAGGCATCCAGGGCATGCGCCCGATCGGCAGCATCTCCAGCAGCAAGGCCGCCAGCAGGCTGCTCCAGATAAAGACCGGGCTTGCTGGCAATAACAGCTGCTGACCGCCGCGCATGATCATGGCTTGCCGCCTTTTTTAACAGGCAGGGCGGGCACGGTCTCCGCCGGGCGGGGTTGAATCTGCGCGGACAGCGGTTTGAGCACCACCACATGCCGCACGCCCGAAACCAGCGCCAGCGGGATGCAATGGATGCGCGCAAAAGCCGACTCAGCGCGGCGCTCGATGCGGTCAATCCGGGCCACTGGCAAGCCAGGCGGGTACACCCCGTCCACGCCGCTGGTGGTCAGCAGATCGCCTTGCAGGACATCGGTGTTGCTGCCCATGAAACGCAACTCCAGCCCGCCGCCGCCGGTCGCGTCGCCAAAGGCCAGGCTGCGCACGCCGGTGCGCACATTGAGCACGGGAATAGCCAGATCGCGGTCAATGATCAGGGTGACTTCACTGACCAGCGGGTGCACCAGCGTAACCTGCCCCAGCACGCCCGACTCGTCAATCACCGGTGAGCCCAGCGCAATGCCCGCCGTCATGCCCTTGCTGATGATGACCTTGCGCGTGTACGGGTCGGCCGCGTCGTACAGCACTTCGGCCGCCATGCCCTCGACCTTGAGCTGCTCGCGCAAGTCCAGCAAGGTACGCAGGCGGTTGTTTTCCAGGCTGAGCTGCTCGACCTGCCCGGCGCGGGCGGCCTGGGCGGCGAGTTTGTTGGCGGCGTCTTCAGACTGCTTCTGGGCTTGCTGGGCGGTGATGAAATAGTCACCCACCGCACGCCCGGCGCGCACTGGCTGAAGGGCCAGCCACTGCACCGGGTACAGCGCTGTGGCCAGCACGGCGCGCAGCGGCTGCGCCATTTGAAAGCGCGAGTCCGCCACCATCAGAAACAGCGCCATAGCGCTGTACAGAATCAGTTTGGAAAGGGCGGACGGCCCCTGCTTGAAAAAGGGCGGGGGCGACCGGTCAAGCGTTCCTAAGGGCATGGATGGATACGAGCGCTACACCAGTACAGGCAGCGACTGAGCGCTTACTCCGATGTGAAGATCGAACCGAGACGCTCCATGCGCTCCAGCGCAATGCCGCAACCGCGCACCACGCAGGTCAGCGGGTCTTCGGCCACCAGCACGGGCAGGCCGGTTTCTTCGGCCAGCAGGCGGTCCAGGTCGCGCAGCAAAGCGCCACCACCGGTCAACATCATGCCGCGGTCGGCGATGTCAGCGCCCAGCTCGGGCGGCGTGTGTTCCAGAGCCGTCTTGACGGCGGAGACGATGTTGTTGAGCGGGTCGGTCAGGGCTTCAAGAATCTCGTTGCTAGAAATAGTGAAGCTGCGCGGCACGCCTTCGGACAGGTTGCGGCCCTTGACTTCCATCTCGCGCACTTCGGAGCCGGGGAAGGCCGAACCGATGTTCTTCTTGATGGCTTCAGCCGTCGGCTCGCCGATCAGCATGCCGTAGTTGCGGCGGATGTAGTTGATGATGGCGTCGTCAAAACGGTCACCGCCCACGCGCACACTGCCTTTGTAGACCATGCCGCCCAGCGAGATCACGCCGACTTCGGTGGTGCCGCCGCCGATGTCCACGACCATGGAGCCACTGGCCTCCGACACAGGCAGGCCGGCGCCGATGGCCGCTGCCATAGGTTCTTCGATCAGGTAAACGTCACTGGCGCCGGCGCCCAGGGCGCTTTCACGGATGGCGCGGCGCTCGACCTGGGTCGAGCCGCAAGGCACGCAAATGATGATGCGCGGGCTGGGGCGGAAAATGCTCCGCGGGTGCACCATCTTGATGAACTGCTTGAGCATCTGCTCGGTGACAGTGAAGTCGGCAATCACGCCGTCTTTCATAGGCCGGATGGCTTCGATGTTGCCGGGGACTTTACCCAGCATGGCCTTGGCTTCGTGGCCGACGGCCTGGATGCTTTTCTTGCCTTGCGGGCCGCCTTCGTGGCGGATGGC
>JBIKHR010000271.1:0-4049 GCA_044362035.1 Polaromonas sp.
TGTTGGTGCCGAATGGGCCGATCAGCGTGGTGTGCAGAGATTGGTAGCCATTGATCTTCGGGATCGCAATGTAGTCCTTGAAGCGGCCTGGCATCGGCTTGTAAAGCTGATGCAGCACACCCATGGCGGTGTAGCAGGCGGTCAGTCCGCCAACGATGATCCGAAAACCGTATATGTCAGTAACTTGCGCAAACGACAAATGCTTGTCGTTCATCTTGCGGTAGATTGAATACAGCGACTTTTCGCGGCCCTGAATGCGCACGGGAATGTTGGCGGATGCAAAGGCTTCTTCGACCTCTTGCTGCACGCGCTTGATGACGTCGCGCCGCCTGCCGCGGGCTCTGGCCAGTGCCTTGGCCAGCGTGGCGTAGCGCCAGGGGTGCAGGTGCTGGAACGCTAGGTCTTGCAATTCACGGTAAGTTGTATTGAGGCCCAGGCGGTGAGCGATGGGCGCGTAAATTTCCAGCGTCTCGCTGGAAATGCGGGCCCATTTGTTACGTGGCACATCGCCCAGGGTGCGCATGTTGTGCGTACGGTCCGCCAGTTTGATCAGAATGACGCGCACATCACGGGCCATGGCCAGCAACATCTTGCGAAAGGACTCGGCCTGGTTTTCTTCGCGGGTGTTGAACTCGAGCTTTTCGAGTTTGGTCAGTCCGTCCACCAGCTCGGCCACCGGTGCACCAAAGCGCTCAATCAGGTCGGGTTTGGTGACGCCGCAGTCTTCTATCGCGTCATGCAACAAGGCGGCCATCAGCGCCTGGGCGTCGAGCTTCCATTCGGCGCACTGCTGGGCCACGGCAATCGGGTGGGTGATATAGGGCTCTCCGCTGTTGCGGATCTGGCCCAGGTGCGCTTCATCTGCGAAGCGATAGGCGCGGCGCACGTTGTCCACGTCGGCCGCGCTCATGTAATCGAGCTTGGCCGTCAGCGCGGCAAAACTGGCCGCCGCCGCATTGACGGCGGCAGGGTTTGGTTTGGCCAAAACAGGTGATAACAATGCGCTCATGACTCAAATGTATCGTGGGTGCGCCGTTGCCCGCGGGCTACACGCATTTTCCTGGCGCTTAAAGCAAAAAAGCACCGCCTGGCGGTGCTTTTTTCATCACATAAAGCTCTTCAGAGAGGTACTTTTTTAAGCATCTCGAGGCCGACTTTGCCGGCAGCGATTTCACGCAGGGCGGTCACGCCGGGCTTGTTCTTGCTTTCGATCTTGGGGGCGTGGCCCTGGCTGAGCATGCGCGCACGGTAAGTGGCCGCCAACACCAGCTCGAAACGGTTGGGGATTTTTTCGAGGCAGTCTTCAACAGTGATGCGGGCCATGATGATCTCCGGGTAGGCAGTAAGCGCTGGGGTGAGCGACGATTTCAGGGAATGTTCAGGGCTTTGAAGGTGTCAGCGCGGGCACGCCGCTGGGCCGAAAACTTGAGCCGCTGGGCGTGAACAATGGTTTTCAGGTCGAAAACCGCACGCTCAAACAACTCATTGATTATAACGAAGTCGAATTCCCGGGCTTGCGCCATCTCCAGGGCGGCGTTCTTCAGGCGCACCTCGATGACTTCGGGGCTGTCTTCGCCACGGCGCTGCAGTCGGGCGCGCAACTCTTCCCAGCTCGGCGGCAGGATGAAGATCAGCACGGCATTGGCAAATATTTTCTTGATGTTGATCGCACCCTGAAAGTCGATCTCCAGGATCACATCGGCGCCGTTTTGCATGCGCTCTTCAATGGCGTGGCGCGAAGTACCGTAGCGGTGGCCGTGCACATGAGCCCATTCCAGAAAGGCGTTGCGATCGACCATGCCGTCGAATTCGTCGCTGGACAAAAAGAAGTATTCGCGGCCGTGCTTTTCCTGGCCGCGCGGCGGACGCGTGGTGTGCGAGACGGCCGGCTGCACGCGGGAGTCGATCTCCAGCAGGGCTTTGACGAGGCTGGATTTGCCAGCGCCGCTGGGCGCTGCAACAACAAACAGGTTTCCGGGATAGTCCATAAAAATTGCGGGTTGCGTTTTAAAAATGGGTAAATGCTTGGCTGGCCTTTAAGGGCGGGCCTTCACTCGATGTTCTGAACCTGTTCGCGAATTTGTTCGATCAGCACTTTCATGTCTACCGAAATGCGCGTGAGCTCCAGCGCTGCTGATTTAGAGCCCATGGTGTTGGCTTCGCGGTGCAGCTCCTGAATCAGGAAGTCCAGGCGCTTGCCGACCTCGCCGCCCTTGGCCAACAGGCGGTCGATTTCGTCCAGGTGTGAGGCCAGGCGGGTGATTTCCTCGGCCACGTCAATGCGGATGGCAAAGGCTGTGGCTTCTGTCAGCGCCCGGTCTTGCGCGGCCTCAGGCAGGGCGGCGTTGTCGGTCAGCGCCATGGCTTCTTTCCAGCGCTCCATGAAGCGCGCCTTTTGCTGATCGACCAGCTTGGGTACCAGCGGGCCGGCCTGGGCGGACAGGGTGCGCAGCTGCGCAGTCCGGTCCGTCAGCATGGCGGACAGCCGGGCGCCTTCGCGCTCGCGAGCCTGCAGCAGTTCCTTGACGGCTTTTTTTGCCAATTTCAACAACTCGTCGCCGTGATCATGCGGTTTTTGGTCTTCATTGACCGCGATGCGCAAAACATCCGCCACGCTTAAGCCGGCCGCTTGCGGCAGCCAGGATTTGATGGTGTCTTCAAACGAGCCCAAGCGCTGAAGGGTCTGCGCCGTGGGTGCGCGCAGGCTGCTGGCGTTGCTGCTTTCGAGCCAGACCCGCATTTCAACCTTGCCGCGTTTGAGCTGGCTTGTCAGCAGTTCACGCAAGCCCGGTTCAGCCTGCCGCAACTCGTCCGGAAGGCGAAAGGACAGGTCCAGAAAGCGGCTGTTGACAGAGCGGATCTCGATGCCCAGCCGGACCGGCACTTCAGGCGCAGCCTCGCTGGCGGCGGCGGCCTTGGGGGCGCTGGACTGCGCTGTGGCGTAGCCCGTCATGCTGAAGACTGACATGAGTATGTGTTTTTCTTTGGAAATCCCGAAGACCATAGCCGGGCCGGGTTGTCACCTAGTTTACTTGGCCTGTCTGGCCTGGCTTTGGCGCGGTCAGCCCGGCGGCGGTCCGAGCGCAACGGGCGGCCGGCTGATAATGGCGCCCGCTCACGCTATTTTTTCAGACGTTTTCATCCGGAACCCCATGACCCAGCCTTCCTTCACCCGATCCGCAGACCGTCAGTCCCATCAACTCCGGCCGGTGCGCATCACGCGGCATTACACCGTGCACGCCGAAGGCTCGGTGCTGATCGAGTTTGGCGACACCAAGGTGCTGTGCACCGCCTCGGTCGAGGAAAAAGTGCCCGGCCACAAACGAGGCAGCGGCGAAGGCTGGGTGACGGCCGAATACGGCATGCTGCCGCGCGCCACCCACACCCGCAGCGACCGCGAGGCCGCCCGCGGCAAGCAAAGCGGTCGCACGCAAGAGATCCAGCGCCTGATCGGACGCTCCATGCGGGCGGTTTTTGACCTGCAAAAACTCGGCGAACGCACGATTTACCTGGACTGCGACGTCTTGCAGGCCGACGGCGGCACGCGCACGGCTGCCATCACCGGCGCTTTCGTGGCCGCGCAGGACGCCGTCAACAAGCTGCTGGCCGAAGGCAAGCTCACCGAGTCGCCGATCCGCGACCACGTGGCGGCGATCTCGGTCGGCATCGTCCAAGGCACGCCGCTGCTGGACCTGGAATACACCGAAGACGTGGGTTGCGACACCGACATGAACGTCGTCATGACCGGTGCCGGCCACTATGTGGAAGTGCAGGGCACGGCCGAAGGCTTGGCCTTCACGCGGCTGGAGATGGACGCCTTGCTGGGCCTGGCCGAGCAGGGCATTCGCGACCTGGTCGCCCTGCAAAAGCAGGCGCTCGCAGCAATCTGAGCCGCGTGCCTGCCCGCGCAAGCCTATGAAAATCGTCCTCGCCTCCAACAACCAGGGCAAGTTGGCCGAGCTGCAAGCCATGCTGGTGCCGCTGGGCATGGAACTGGTGCGCCAGTCTGATCTGGGCATTGGCGAAGCTGAAGAGCCTTTTCGCACCTT
>JBIKHR010000272.1:0-4022 GCA_044362035.1 Polaromonas sp.
CGCGGCGCCCGGCGGCCGACAGCGGCAACACATTGCGCAGCCAGTGGGTCCAGCTGCCGCTGCCGCCGTGCAGCAGCAGCAAGGGCGGTAAGGCCGCGTCCGCGCCCTGCCCGCCCCAGATGTGCCAGACCAGCTCACCCTGACCGCAGGGCGTCAGCACGCGGCGAGCCGCCTGCAGGGCAGCGCTAAGCTCGTCGGGGACTGGCGTCATTCCTGCACTTTGCCGCGCAAGCTCTTGATGCCGGCGCGCTGGCTTTTGCCTTCCAGCCGCCGCTGTTTGGAACCATAAGTCGGCTTGGTGGCTCGCCGCGCCTTGGGAGGCACCGCCACGCTGTCGACCACCTCTTGCAGGCGCGCCAACGCGTCGTTGCGGTTCATCTCTTGCGTGCGGTGTTGCTGCGCCTTGAGCACCAGCACTCCGCCCTGCGTGATGCGGCTGTCGCTGAGCGCGAGCAGCCGCGCCTTGATCTCTTCGGGCAAGGACGATGCGGCAATGTCAAAGCGCAGATGCACTGCGCTGGACACCTTGTTGACGTTTTGACCACCCGCCCCCTGCGCCCGGATCGCACTGATCTCGACCTCGCGCTCATCAACAGGGTAGTGGGAAGAGGTGGCCAAGGACGTACGGCCTTAAGGCTGCTCTGCGAAAAACACTTCCAGCAAAGCCGCGAATGCCGCCGGTTGCTCGACCGCGCTCAAGTGGGCTGCTGGTAGGGTAGCGAGTCTAGCGCCGGGCAGGCTGCTGACGATGGCTTCAGACAAGGCGACAGGCGTGGCTTCGTCGCGGGTGCCGGCGATCACCAGGGCCGGGCAGCGGATGCCGGCGTTGCTGGTTCTGAAATCCATTCCGGCCACAGCGGCGCAACTCGCGACGTAAGGCGCAGCTGCCATTTTTTCAAGGCGCTGGCGCACATCGGCCACAACCGCGGCGCTGCCACCGGCTGTGTCAGCGCAAAACTCCGGTGTGAACCAGCGCTGGATCGCGCCTTCGGCAATGGCGCCCACGCCTTTCGCCTCGACGGTGGCCATGCGGGCATGCCACATGGCGCGGGCCGCATCGTTGTAATGGTTGGCGGCATTGGCGATGGTGATGCTTTTCACCAACTGCGGATAGCGCGCGGCCAGCGACTGCGCTGTCATGCCGCCCATGCTCAGGCCGACAAAATGCACAGGCCCGCCATCGGCCTGGGCCTGGATCAGCGCGGCCGCGTCATCGGCCAGCATGTCCATGGTGTAAGGGCCGGCAGGCGCTGCCGACTGGCCATGGCCGCGGTGGTCATAGCGCAAGACCGTGAAGCGCCGCTTCAGGACAGCGGCCACGCCGTCCCACATGTTCAGGTCGCAACCCAGCGCATGACTGAGCACCACCACCGGGCCCTGTCCTTCGCGCAGCCAATGCAGGCGCGGCAAGGTGTTGGCTTCAGGGGGCAGCAAACCCTTTTCACGCAGGATGGCACCGGCTATCGAGAAAGCATGGTTGGCCGCCGGCACACCGCAGTAAATGGCGGCCTGCATGATCACTTCCTTGATGGCGTCCGGCGTCAGGCGCGATTCGGGCGGGCCGTCCAGTGCGGCGCGCACGTGCATGGCGAACTCTTCATACGCCTTGAGCGCGATCAGGGTGGACAGCACCATCAGGCGGCGCGTCTTGTCGCCCAGGGCCGGCCGGCCCCAGACCTCGTTCCACGCATAACGGGTGATGAGGTTCTGGAACTCACCGTTGAAGTCGTTGACATTGGCGAGTGATTTATCGACCCAGGCGTCGCCCAGCACGCGGCGACGGTTGACCATGCCCTGCCGGTAATCTTTGTTTTGTTCAGTCATGTGTTTCTTTGTGTCATCACCGGAACGGCGGGGATTGTTGCAATGTCCGCAACTGCGTGCGGGTGAGTTCAGCGGCATGCCGGGCCAGCGCCGGGCTGAACCATTCCTCGGCCGCAGCGGCCGGCAGTTCCGCGCGCAAGGTCTGCAGATTGGCCAGCATGCGGGCCGTGTCCACCTGTAAACCGGGCAGGGCCTGCGCCATAGCGCGCACGCTGCCGTGGGCCGACATCAACAGCCCCGGCCACTCGGCCAGCTCGGCCTGCCAGTGGCCCAGAGCGCGTTCGTGTTCTTGCGGCATGGTCGCCAGCAGCGCAGCCACGCGCTGCGGCGCACGCTGCGCGGCCGCCAACGCGACCATGCAGGCCACCGGATTGCGTTTGTGCGCCATCGCGCTGGAGCCGCCACGTCCGGCCTCACTGGGCTCGGCCACTTCATTGACCTCAAACTGACCCATGAGCGAAATGTCTTTGGCCATCTTGCCCAGGCTGCCCACCATCAGGCCCAGCTCGCAGCCCAGCGCAACCCACTCGTCACGCTGCGTGTGCCAGGTGGCCAGCGGGGCCTTGAGCTGCAGGTCGTCGGCCATGCGGGCCATGACTTGCGGCCCCAGTGCGTGCATCTGGGACAGCGTGCCGACCGCGCCGCCCAGCTGAAGGCTGAGCGCATTGGCGGCAGCCGCTTGCAGGCGTTGCTGGCTGCGCACCAAGGGCGCGGCCCAGCCCACGCACTTCAAACCAAAGCTGGTGACAGAGGCCGGTTGCAGCAGTGTGCGCGCCAGCACCGGGTCTGCGGCATGGCGTTCGGCCAACAACAGCAAGGCCTCGATGGCGATCTGAAGATCAGCCTGCACCAGCGCCAGCGCGTCACGCGTGACCAGCGCCATCGCCGTGTCAATCACGTCCTGGCTGGTGCTGCCAAAGTGGACAAAAGGCACGGCCTGCGGATTGAAAAGCCCCACCGCTTCCTGCAGGCTTTTGACCAGCGGAATGGCAATGCTGCCGGCACGCCCGCTTTCACGAACGATCTTGTCCACGTCAAACAGCTCGACCTTGCAGCTGCCGATGATGGTCTGTGCGGCGGCCTCGGGAATCAGGCCTGCACTGGCCTGAGCGCGGGCCAGCGCCCCCTCAAAGCGCAGCATGGCAGCCAGAAAATGGCGCTCGCCAAACGCGTCCAGAACCTCCGGTGTCGATAGAAAGCCTTCAAAAATACTCATGGCCGTGTGCGTCAGCGTTTGAGCCGCAGCTGGTTGGGCAGCGGCACCGAGCGGCGCAGCACGTCCTCGCCCAGCCACTGCGCTGAGCGCCAGGCGCGTGCGGCCACGGTCGGCAGCGGCATCTGCTGGTAGTCGTCGTTGAAGACTTCAAAGCTGTAGTCGCCGCGGTAACCCAGGCTGTGCAATTTGTTGACCAGGGCGGCCAGGTCTTCACTGTGCACGCCCTCGCCCGGGAACACCCGGAAATGCCGCGCCGTGGTGATGCGCTCTTCGACCGACTTGATCTCGGTCCACATGAAGTCGGCCAGCTGCACCAGAAAAATCTTGTCCGGGTCCAGCATCTCCAGCTCGTCCAGCGAGGTCTTGGTGGCGAACATGTGAAAAGAATCAAAGCCCAGACCCAGATTGGGCATGTCGGCCTGGCAGATGATGTCCCAGGCCTGCGGGAATTCATTGACCACCCGCCCCCAGGACAGCGCCTCGTAGGCGATCTTGATGTTCATGGGAATCGCCAGCATAGCGAGCTTGCGCAAGTCCCTGACCAGCGCAGCGGTGTCACCGGTAGCGTGTACCGAGGTCGAAGAACAAATCAGCAGCACGCGGCAATCGAGCGCGTGGCACATCTCTAGCATGGACTTGGCGATGTCGATCTTGTACTCGTGCAGGTGACCAGAGAGTCCCTCAAAGTCGCGCAGCACCTGAAAGCCGGTGACGCGCAAGCCACTGGCCTTGACGGCGGCAACGGCGGCTTCCAGGCCGTCCGGGTGGCCCACCAGGTCGCGCGCCGCCAGCATGATCTGCGTGAAGCCGGCTTGGCGAACGGCCTTGAGTTTGGCCTCCAGAGGCCCGGCCAGCGAGATGGTGTCCATCCCGAAGTCATTGACGTTTCCGCTGTAGTGCATGGTCAGCCCCGGTCGTCGTGCACCAGCTCAAAGCTGACGCCTTGCAGCCAGGTGCGGGTGAGTGCGCCGCGGTCTTTGGT
>JBIKHR010000273.1:0-4018 GCA_044362035.1 Polaromonas sp.
CGATCAGCATGCGGTCCAGCGGCACAAAAGCGGCCACTTCCCGCAGATCCGCAGCAGTTTTGAAGGTCAGGATGCCTGAAAAAGAGATGTAAAAACCCAAGTCCAGCGCGGCCCGGGCCACGGCCTGGCTTTCGGTGAAACAATGAAAAACGCCGCCGGCGCTGCCCGGACTGGCGTCTTCGCCCTCTTCTTTCAGTATGGCCAGGGTGTCGTCAGACGCGCTGCGGGTGTGAATGATCAACGGTTTGCCGGTCAAGCGGGCAGCCCGGATGTGCACCCGAAAGCGTTCACGTTGCCAGGCCATATCGGCCAGCGTGCGATCGCCAAGGCGAAAATAATCCAGCCCGGTTTCGCCAATGCCCACCACCTTGGGCAGGGCCGCGCGGCGCAGCAAATCGTCCAGATCGGGCTCCTGCACGCCTTCGTTGTCCGGGTGAACGCCGACCGTACACCAGAAATTGTCGTGCGCAACGGCCAGGGCGTGCACCTCGTCAAACTCTTCAAGCGTGGTGCAAATCACCATGGCGCGGTCCACTCCTGCCGCTTGCATCGCCCGCAGGATGTTCGGCAAGTCGCCTTTGAGTTCCGGAAAATTGAGGTGGCAGTGAGAGTCGGTGAACATCAGAAAAAAGCTAGCGGGCATTGAGCGCGAGTCTGGCGCGGCTGACCAGGGCTTCGAGCATGAGGCCGGGGTTGTAGGGGTGCTCTGCGGTGCGGGCCGTGGTGGCCAACTCTTTGGACCAGGACGACAAGGCAAAAATACTGGCGGCGCTGGCAGGGGGCAATGGCGTCTCGATGCCTGGTCGGCGAGCCGGCAAAGGCAAGTCGGCCAGGCTGAAAAAACGCGGCTGGGCGCCCAGCTTGACAGCCCACATGTCGTGGCAAAGCTTTTGCAGCGCATCGACCACCAGCGGCGGCGCCCAGTCGGCCAGCGCGCTCACGTCGCCACGCGCCATGGCCTTGGGCAGGGCCCGCCAGTCGCGCGCCGCCTGGTCACTGGCGCCTCCGCGCACCCAGTCCAGCGCATCCGATGGCCTGCCGCCGGCGGCAGCCAGAAGCACGCGCAAGTCGTCAAGTTGCGGCGGGTCAGCTTTGTTGTTGGCGGCCTTGATGGCCTTGAAGCTTTTCACGCCCTCCTCGCTGTCAACAGCCGGCGCTTCCGGCTCGGCGCTTTGCTGCGCCAGCCAAGCCAGACTTTCCTCAAAACCGGGCCAGCGCATGGTGTGGGCCTGGCAGCGGCTGCGAATGGTCGGTAACAGTTGCTCGGCGGACTGCGTGGCCAACACGAACTTCACTTCGCCGGGCGGCTCTTCGAGCGTCTTGAGCAGCGTGTTGGCGGTGATGTGGTTCATGCGCTCGGCCGGAAAAACCAGCACCACCTTGGTGTTGCCACGGGAGCGTGTGAACTGCGTGAATGAAACGGCTTCACGCGCCGCATCGACCTTGATTTCCTTGCTGGGCTTGCGCTTTTTAGCGTCCAGGTCTTCCTGGGTTTTCTGGTCCAGAGGCCAACCCAGCGCCAGAGACAGCGTCTCGGGCATCAGCATGCACAAATCAGCGTGGGTGTGTACGTCCACCGCGTGGCAACTGCCGCATTGGCCGCAAGCGCCTTGCGGGGTGGGCGCTTCGCACAGCCAGGCGCGGGCCAGCGCTAACGCCAGATCAAACTGCCCCAGCCCGGAGGGACCGCTGAGCAGCCAGGCGTGGCCGCGCTGGGTCAGCAAACTTTCCAGTTGCGATTGCAGCCAGGGGGCCAGTGTGTGGTTCATGTCAGCCAGCCTTTGGCCACGAAAACGGCATGCACGTCCTGCCACACTGCGGCCTGGGTTTGGGCGGCGTTGATACGGGCAAAGCGGCCCGGCTCGCCCTGCTGGCGTCGAGCGTAACCATTGGCCACGCGCCTGAAAAACTCGACCGGTTGCGACTCGAACTTGTCCGGTACGCGGGCTCCGGCCAGCCGCTTGGCGGCTTCTTCAGGGGCCAGGTCAAACCAGACGGTGAGCGCCGGCTGCACCAGTGCGGCCTGGACCGGGCTGGTTTGAACCATGCGCTCGAGCTCTTTGAGGACGGCTTCATCGAAGCCGCGGCCGCCGCCCTGGTAGGCAAAGGTCGCATCGGTGAAACGGTCACACAAGACCACATCACCGCGGGCCAGCGCCGGCAAAATGACGCAGCCCAGGTGGTCGCGCCTGGCGGCAAACATCAGCAGCGCCTCGGTCAGCGGGTCCATCGGGTCATTGAGCACCAGCGTACGCAGCTTTTCAGCCAGCGGCGTGCCGCCCGGCTCGCGCGTCAGCGTGACCGCCCTGCCCTGGGCCTTGAAAGCGTCGGCCAGCCCGGTGATGTGGGTGGATTTACCGGCACCGTCAATACCTTCAAAGCTGATGAAAAGGCCGGGCTTGTACGTCACGCTCAGCGTCCCCGTATGTATTTGTTGACCGCACGGTTGTGCTCTTCCAGCGTGGCGCTGAACTGGCTGCTGCCGTCACCACGCGCCACAAAGTACAGTGCATCGGTTTTGGCCGGCTGCACCGCCGCCAGCAGCGCAGCGCGCCCGGGCATGGCAATGGGCGTGGGCGGCAGACCGCCCCGTGTGTAGGTGTTGTACGGCGTGTCGGTCAGCAGGTCGCGCTTGCGCAGATTGCCGTCAAACGCGCTGCCCATGCCATAGATCACGGTCGGGTCAGTTTGCAGCAGCATGCCGATGCGCAGACGGTTGCTGAAAACGCCGCCAATGGTCGGGCGGTCGCCGGGCTTGCCGGTTTCTTTTTCAACAATGCTGGCCAGGATCAAGGCCTGTTCCGGCGATTTGAGCGGCGTGTCTGGCTGGCGCTGAGCCCAGGCGGCTTCGAGCCGCTTGTCCATGGCGCGGGCGGCCCGCTTGAGCACGGCCAGGTCGCTGCTGCCTTTGGCGTAGGTGTAGGTGTCGGGGAAAAAACGGCCTTCCGGGTGAACGCCGGGCTTGCCTATTTTTTCCATGATCGCTTCAGCGCTCATGCCGCGGGTGTCGGGGCGCATTTGCTCGGCGGTTTGCAGGGCGGCCAACACCTGACTGAAGTTCCAGCCCTCCGGCAGGCTGATGGTTTTGAGGGTTTCTTCGCCCCGCACCAGCATGCGCAGCAAGCTGCGGGGCGTGACGCCGGGGTTGATCTCGTAGCTGCCGGCGCGAATCTGGCGCGACTGGCCCGACAGCCGGAACCACGCGTACAGCAGGTGGGCCGAGGTCTGCACGCCGCTGCCGACCACCACCTGCGCCAGTTCGCGGCCACGCGTTCCGGGCTCGATCTCCAGGTCCAGCACCTGGTTGCCCGGGGCGGGACGCAGCGTCAAGGGTTCATGGACCCACCACAGCGCAGCCCCCGCCAACAGCACGCAGACAGTAAAGACCAGCTTGAGCAAACCGACAAAGACACGACGCACCAGTGGACCACCTTCGACAAAGCCATCATTAAAACCCGATGGCTATGATAATTCAGCCATGCAAAACGCCACCTCCTCCCAGACGCTGCCCCTTGACGCTCCGGCTTACACGGGCCAGCTTGAACTCAAGCACATGGGCGTGATACGCGTGACAGGTGTTGACGCCAGCTCTTTTTTGCAGGGCCAGTTGACGCAAGACGTTATGCAGATGGGCCCTTCAGAAGCCCGGCTGGCAGCCTTTTGTAATTCCAAAGGCCGCATGCAGGCAAGCTTCATCGTCTTCAAGCGCAGTCCTGAAGAGCTCCTGTTGGTATGCAGCCGCGACATTCTGGCTGCCACGCTCAAACGCTTGTCGATGTTTGTGATGCGGGCCAAGGCCCAGCTCAGCGACGCCAGCGATGAACTCATGCTTTACGGTTTGATGGGCGAGACCGTGGCCGCCCACGGCGCGCAAGGTGACAAGACCTGGTCCAGAACCGACAGCGGTGCTGCCGCCGTGGTGGTGCTGCCTGCGGGTGCTGGCGTGGTGCGGGCTTTCTGGTGCGCGCCTCTAGGGACACCTGCGCCGGCGGGCGTACCCCTGGCAGCGGGTGCCTGG
>JBIKHR010000275.1:0-4017 GCA_044362035.1 Polaromonas sp.
GCGCATCGCTGCTGGGCATTGACGCGCAAAAACGCGATGGCCTGGTGCGCGTGCTGGCCGAACCCAGCATCATGGCCATCAGCGGCCAGTCGGCCAGCTTTTTGTCGGGTGGTCGCATTTTCATTCCCGTGGCGCAAAACCGCGATGGCGGCGGCAGCACCATCACGCTGGAAGAAAAAGAGTTTGGCGTCGGCCTGAAGTTCCTGCCCACCGTGCTGGACGGCACCCGCGTCAACCTCAAGCTGGTGTCTGAAGTCTCCGAACTGGCGCAGACCGGCTCGGCCTTCACCACTGTGGGCGGCGTCACCTCGGTGCTGCCGTCCATCACCAGCCGGCGTGTGGACACCACGGTGCAACTCAACGACGGCCAGAGCTTTGCAATTGCCGGCCTGATTAAAAACAACATGACCGAGACCATCACCCGCTTTCCGGGCCTGGGTGAGATCCCGGTGCTGGGCGCGCTGTTTCGTTCGACCGAGTTTCAAAAGGACCAGACGGAGTTGATCTTTGTGGTCACGCCGCGTCTGGTCAGGCCCATGGTCAAGGCCGTGATGCTGCCCACCGACAACCATATAGAGCCCAACCGTGCCGAAGCGCTCTTCATGGGGGCGGCCGAAGCTAAGCCGGCACCGCCACCTGTACCGGCACCTGTGCCCACACCCGCGCCTGCGCCAGCGTTAGCGCCAGCCTTGGCCCCGGTTTCCAGCAACGAAGCTGCCACCACAGTGACGGCCATCAACGACACCGTGCTCAACGATTCCGACTAAGGACATACCGCCATGAAAACCCGTTTGTTAACCCTGCTTGTGCTGGCGCCCGTATGGCTGGCGGGCTGCGCTTCCAACACGCCTGAATACGACAAGCGTTTTGGTGACGCGGTCCGGCTGGCACGCCAGCAAATGACCATCCATCCGGAGGCCGGCAAGCAGGCCGACCCGGTGGCCGGCCTGGACGGCCCATCGGCACGCGAGGCCGTGCAGCGCTACCAGGACAGCTTCAAGGCGCCACCGCCGGTGAACAACGTCATCAACATCGGTGGCGCTGTGGGCAACCAGTAGCTCGCTGAAAAATACAAAACCTGAAAGGAGCCGGCCCCATGCAATGACCCTGAACTGCCCCAACCCCTGTTTTATTTATCTTTTTTCATTCATTTTTTAAAGGAAATTCCATGACTTCCATTTTCAATAAATTCAACGCCGCTGCTGTCCGCTTTGCCAAAGAAGAAGAGGGCGCCCAGGTCGTCGAGTACGCGCTGATCATCGCTGTGGTGTCGATCGGTCTGATATCGGCACTGGCCTTGCTCGACGGAGGGAACTTCGGGGGCTTTATTGGTCGCGTGGAAGCCTGCTTGTCCGGCACCTGCTAAGCAAGCCCTGCAAAACACCGGTTCAAGTTCTGGCGCCTGGCGCCGGTACTTCAACCGGTCTTTCCCATTGCCAACTCAAGAAAGGTCACGCCGTGCAACGCAACGTCAACCCCGCACGCCAGCAAGGCGCGGTCATCATCACCGTCGCGCTGGCCCTGCTGTTTTTGCTGGGCTTCATGGGCATTGCGCTGGACTTCGGCCGCCTGTTCATTGCCAAGAATGAACTGCAAACCGCCATGGACAGCTGCGCTCTGGCCGCCGCCCAAGAGCTGGACGGACAGAGCACCGCGCTGACACGCGCCGCCCGCGCCGGTCAGACGGCAGGCAACCTCAATGCGGTAGACCTGCAGTCGGCCAACTGGCAGGGCCAGGGCCAACTGGTGGGCGCCGACATCAGTTTCAAAAATGCAGCCTACGCGCTGACCACAGCCCCCGCTGAAGCCCAGTACGCCGAATGCCGGCACACGCAAGCGGGCATCCGCATGTGGCTGCTGCAGGCCATGGGCGCTGCCACAGGCGACGCCGCCGCCAACCCCGCCACCCGCAGCGTCAGTGCTTTTGCGGTGGCCACGCGCGCCAGCGCGCAAAGCACCTGCCCGTTGCCGTTGGCCATCAAGCCGAAGTCCGGCGGCACCGCCCCAAATTACGGTTTCACGGTGGGCGAATGGATCACCCTGCTCGACAAAGGCGCCCAGGGCGGTGAGATCGGCTGGGCCAATCTGGATGGCAGCAAAAGCGCTTCAGAGACTGTGGCCGAAATGCGCGGCGACTGTGGCACCAAAGTGGGCGACACCCTGGGCACGCCGGGCGTGCAGACCACGGTGGTTGATGAATGGAATTACCGTTTTGGTATTTACAAAAACAAGGCCGACATGTCGGTGGGCTACCAGCGCCCCGACCAGACCGGTTATGCCTACACAGAAGAAAACTGGCCAAGTGAAAAAAATGCCTACAACGGGGCTAAACCCAAAGACGCACATGCCACTGCTGAAAACTTCCTCACCAAGCGCTTGAGCTTTGCCTCCTGCGCGGACACCGGCACGGCGGTGAGTGGCAAGAACAGTTGCGAATCGATCACCGGATTGAAACTCAACAGTTTCAAGACGCTGGCGGCACCCGGTGCCGCGGCAACGGGCGGCCACCATGACTACGGCCAGCGCGACAGGCGCATCGTCATCGTGCCGGTGGTTAACAGCAGTTCAAGGGTGATCGACTTTGCCTGCATGCTCATGCTGCACCCACTGGGCATTCCGATGGAGGATGCGCAGTTGGAATACCTGGGCAACGCCGGCTCCATCGGCAGCCCCTGCGTCAGCAGCGGTTTGCCTGGCGGTGTGGCCGGCCCTCTTGTACCGGCACTGGTGCGTTGAGATGGTCATGCGGAACATGCACTCAACGCAATCGCGCAAGGTGCGGGGTGTCGCGCTGGTTGAATTCGCCCTGGTGCTACCACTCTTGCTGCTGCTGAGTTTCATCACCACTGAGTTTGGCCGCGCACTCTATGAGTACAACACGGTGGTCAAGTCGGTACGCAATGCGGCGCGGTTTTTGTCGGTGCAAACGCCCGGAACGCAGACCACCGCGGCACGCAACATGGTGGTGTATGGCAATGCCGCCGGCACCGGCCAGCCGCTGGCCCTGGGCCTGACGCTGGCCAGGGTGCCGACGCCCACCTGGCAGACCGTGGGGGTGGACCCCGTGATGCAAACGGTGACGGTGCGTGTCAGCGGCTACAGCTTCACCCCGCTGTTCACCGGCACGCTGGGCTTGCCCATGAGCAGCCTGACCTACAGCGACATCAGCGCGACCATGCGGGCGGCCTTATGAAAAAAATGCGACCCGGCGCACAGCGGCAGGCAGGCGCCACCATCATCGAGTTTTCGCTGGTGTTGATTGTTTTCCTCACTTTTTTTCTGGGCATTCTGGACCTCAGTCGCATGCTCTTCAGCTGGGGCGCTGCCAACGAGGCCACGCGTGCCGGCGCGCGCTACGCCGTGGTGTGCGACGACACCACCCGCTCGGCGGCGGTGCTGGCGCGCATGCAGGCCTTGCTGCCGCAAATCCAGAGCATCCAGGTCACCTGGTCACCGGCCAATTGCACACCGGCCAATTGCACCGGCGTTGCGGTGCGCGTCACCAACCTGAACTACCAATGGATTTCTCCGATTGGCGGCGCGTTGGCGATGTCGCCCATCCCGATGCCCGCTTTCTCAACCTACCTGCCGCGCGAGGTGATGCGGCAGGACCCGAACAACCGCAGCGACGCCTTGTGCGCCCTTTGAGAGCCCGCCATGAAGATCGCCCTGATTTCACCCAACCCTGCGCACCTTGAAGCCATGCAGCACAGCTTGTCCGGCGGCGCGCACACCACGCTGGTGGTGAGCGGCGGCAAGAGTCGCATGCGGGAAATTGCCGAGCTGGAGCGCCCCGACCTGATGCTGGTGGACGGCATGTGCTGCGACCCGGTTGAGCTGGCGCAGGTTGAATATGTCACCACCAACCACCCGGCCACGGCCGTGGTGTTGCTGTGCGCCTCGCAGACGCCCGAATTTTTGATTCACTCCATGCGTGTCGGTGTGCGCGAGGTATTGCCTTCGCCAGCCCCGGCCGATGCGCTGCTGGCGGCGGTCAATCGGGTGGCCGCCAAGCTG
>JBIKHR010000274.1:0-4017 GCA_044362035.1 Polaromonas sp.
CAGCAGGCCCACGCCAAATCCGACCAGCGTGAACAAGGCCAGCAGCACACCGAGCATGCTGGCGATCCAGACGCCGTAACGAGCGGGCAGACGGGCGTTGAGCCACTGCATGCCGGCCCCCACCACACGCAGGCGAGCCCGCATTTCGGCCCATGGCAGCTTCTTGGCAAAGGTCAGGACTCGTTGCATGGGCAGACTTTCGAAGAAGGCAAAACGAAGGGGCTGCCCGGGCGGCAGATACACTTTCTATCATAAGAGGCTCAGCCGCAGCCTTGTTTTCACACTTTGAGCCGCCCCATGCCCGACCCAACCGCCCCTGTCGATCCGAACGCCGACTTCCTGCCACCCGAGGTGTTTGACGAGCTGGACGCCATTCTTGATGAGCTGCGCACCCGCTACGACGAAACCCCGCAATGGGAGTTTTGTGAAGGCTTCATGGCTGCCCTGATCTGCAACCGCCGCCCCATGCCGGCCAGCGAATACCTGCCGGTGCTGCTGGGCCTGGGCGATGGTGACACCACGGACAGCGATGGCGATGTCGAAGGCTCTTTTGCCAGCGACACGCAACGAGAGCGTTTCATGACTCTCTGGAGCGCGCGCTGGGCCGAGGTGTCCACTGCGCTAGACGCCGAGTGCAAAACCCTGGAAGACGACGACTGCTACCACCCCGAGGTGATGGATGTGCGCGCCGCCGTGGCCGAGCTGCCGCCCGAAGAGCAAGCCAACTTCAAGACCGAAGAACTGCCGGCCTTTGCGCAGGTTTGGGCGCTGGGTTTCATGTTTGCGGTGGAAAGCTGGCCCGAGGACTGGGCCGCGCCGCGCGACAAGGACGCTGCCAAATGGCTGGACGGCGCGCTCGAAGCCGTGGTCGCCATCACCGAGGACGACAACGGCACACCCGAAGTGTCACCCCTGATGGAAAACGGCCCGCCCAGCACCAGCGTAGCCCGCCTGAACGCCTTTGGCGACGCCATCTGGGCTGTGTATGACCTGCGCGAACTCTGGCGCACCCTGGGCCCGCGTGTGGACACGGTCCGCAAAGAAGCCGAACCCGGCCGCAATGACGAATGCCCTTGCGGCAGCGGCAAGAAATACAAGAAGTGCCACGGCGCGGGTTGAACCCCGCCGCTCTCAGCCGAAAAACGCCTTTAATTCCGTCGCCGTAGCCTCGGGCAGTTCTTCCGGAATGAAGTGGCCTGCCGGCATGGCCAGGCCGGAGACAGCGCCACTGCACTGGGCGCGCCACAGGGTCAGCGGGTCGAACATGCGGTGCACCACGCCGCGCTCGCCCCACAGCACCCGCAGATCGCAGCGGATCTGCTCACCCCGCAAGCGGCTTTCGCGGTCGTGGTCGAGGTCGATGCCGGCGCTGGCGCGGTAGTCTTCGCAGGCGGTGTGAAGCGCTTCGGGTGTGCAAAAACAGCGCTCGTACTCGGCCAGCGCCTGCGCTTCGATGTAGCCCAGGCCCTGGCTGCCCCAGCCGCCGAGCTTGGCGTGCAGGTAGGCCCTGGCGGTTTCGGGGTGGTTGGCGCCCATCATGATCTCGGGCAGCGGGGCCGGCTGCAGCATGTGAAACCAGTGGTAATAAGCGCGCGCAAATTCCATGTAGGGCACGCGCAGGCTGCGGCCCTCGTACATGTCCAGCGTGGGTGCGATGTCGATCACGCACAGCCGCGCCACACGCCCCGGGTGGTCGAGTGCCAGCCGGTGCGCCACGCGGCCGCCCCGGTCATGGCCGCAAACGCCGAACACCGGCACGCCCAGAGCGTCCATCACCGCCACCACGTCATGCGCCAGGTTGCGCTTGCTGTAATTGCTGTGGTCAGCCAGGCCGGCCGTTTTGGACGAGTCGCCATAGCCGCGCAAATCGGGCATGACCAGAAAGAAATACGGCGCCAGCAAACGGGCCACACGGTGCCACATGACGTGGCTTTGCGGAAAGCCATGCAAGAGCAGCAAGGCAGGCTTCGGCGTCTCGCCGATCACTCGCCTGGTAAAGCGCGCATGGACCAGCGTGCCGTTGACCTCGAAGTCGCGTTGCTCAAACCCGTCAAACCATGGCATGGCATTTTCCTTAGAGGGGCGTGAAGTGCCCACCTGCACAGGACTATACGGCGCCCCTTTGGCCGCGCCGTAGGGCTTGGCTGACAGCATGAGCCGCCTGGCGCTGCTTTGCAGCCGATTGCGGCCGGCGCAAAGTGGTCTTGCCATGAAAGCCAATCACCACCACCCGCGCCCTGCGCCACTGCCCGGGGGCCCGTCCCCGGAGGAGGATCCCGAGAACCCCACGCACCTGCCGGTCGAGCCGGACGACGGCGGCATGCCGCCGCCCGCGCTGCCCGAAGACCCGGTTTTTCAGCCTGGTGCCGCGCGCATGGAGCGCACCGGTGGCTCGGGCGCAACCCCCGCACCCGGCCCGGGCATTGGGGTTGCAGCCGGTGCGGCCGTTGCCGGCGGCAACTCGGCCACCCGCAAGGTCGCCATGACCGGACCTTCTACGCTGCCGGCCAGCATCGCCTCGCCGGAACCGACCGATTGCAGCCAAAGGTCGGGCGCGATCTCTGCGCCCACCAAAAAAGTCCGCGCCGGCTGGCCGTCCATGGACAGCAGCGCCGCCCCCTGGCCGCTGGCGCTGGCGATCACACCAGCCAGCCGAAAGCGCTGCGCCAGCCCTGCGGCTACACCATTCAGCGCCTCGGGTGGCGCGCCCAGCACCCGGGCCAGCTCGATGACGCTGACCGCCGGTACAGGCTTGGCAATCGGTGCCGCAGACAGTGCTACCGCTGGAGGGCGCCAGGCCTTGATGCCGGCTTGCAGCCAATACCCGGCCGACAGCAAGGAGGTCCCCAGCAGGGCCAGGGTGATGACGCGGCGCGCAGCGTCGGTGTTCAGGGTGATGTTCAGAGCGGTCATGTGCGGCCCATCATCCGCTGAGGGCCGGTCCTGTGGCAAGCGCGACCGCACGCCGCGTGGTGGCCTGCGCCACTTGGCCGTGCGCGGCTTCACCTTGATCGAGCTCATGGTGGTGCTGGCCATCATCGGTGTGCTGGCTGCGCTGATCGTGCCCAATGTGCTGGACCGCGCCGACGACGCCCGGGTGTCGGCCGCGCGTGTTGATGTCAACAACCTCATGCAGGCGCTGCGGCTTTACCGGCTGGACAACCAGCGCTACCCCAGCGCCGAGCAGGGCTTGCAGGCGCTGGTGCAACGACCCGACAAACCGCCCGTGCCCGGCAACTGGAAGGCTTACATTGACAAGCTGCCCAACGACCCCTGGGGCCAACCTTATCTTTATGCCAACCCGGGCATCCGGGGTGAGGTGGATGTGATGTCTTACGGCGCAGACGGCAAGCCCGGCGGCGAAGGCAACAACGCCGACCTGGGCAGCTGGCAATGATTGGGTCTGCGCGCCTTTTTGACCCGGCCCGTCGTGTTCGCCGTGTTCGCCGTGCCGAGGGCTTGACCCTGCTGGAGCTGATGGTGGTCATCGCCATCATGGGCTTGGCCACGGCGGGTATCAGCCTGGCCATGCGCGACACCGCGGGTGCGCAACTGTCGCGCGAGGCCGAGCGCCTGGCCGCGCTGCTGGAAGCCGGACGCGCCGCCTCGCGCGCCGGTGGCGTGCCGGTGCGCTGGCAGCCGACAGACGAAGGCTTTCGCTTTGAAGGCCTGCCGGCGCAGAGCTTGCCTGAGCGTTGGCTGAACTCGGGCGTGTCGCCGGTGTCCTCGCAAGCGATCACGCTGGGGCCTGAGCCGGTCATCGGCCCGCAGCGCGTACAGCTGAGCAACCAGGCAACGCCGCCGCGCACGGTGACGCTGGTCAGCGACGGCCTGCGCCCTTTTGCGATTGAGGTCGGGGCGGCGCCATGAGACCCGCCGGACGCGATGGCGGCTTCACGCTGGTCGAGGTGCTGGTGGCTCTTGGCATGGTGTCGGTGGCGCTGGTGGCCGGGCTGTCCAGCAGCATGATGCTGACGCGCTATGCCGAGCGGCAGACCGAGGTCTTGCTGGCCCAGT
>JBIKHR010000040.1:0-13130 GCA_044362035.1 Polaromonas sp.
CGCTATGAAGAGTTGCTTCGCACCAATGAGTTGCTGACCCAGCAGGTGCAGGCCCTCAGTGCTGAGCGTGACTCGCTGAAGTCCCGCTTGAGCGCTGCTCGCTCCCGCGTCGATGTGCTTCTGGAGCGACTGCCAGAGCCCGATACAAAGACGCCCTCATGAAGCAGCTTGAAGTACAGATCATGGGCCAGAGCTACCTGCTTGGCACCCCCGACAAAGGCGATGAACGCCTGCTGGACGCCGTGGCCAAGGTTGACGCCGCCATGTGCAAAATACGTGACGCCGGCAAGATCAAGGCGCGTGACCGAATTGCCGTGCTGGCTGCGCTAAACCTGGCCTTTGAGTTGTCGGACCGGGCTGCGCAGGCGACCCCCGTTGCGGAGCCCCTGTCGGCCGGCGTACTGAGCGAGCCGATTGATCAGACCCAACTTGACTCGCTGCTAAGCCGACTCGACAAGGCGCTGGGCAGCGACGGGCGACTGCTCTGACACCTGAGCACCCTGCAAATTAGGCGCCTACAATCAAATTGTCTGCGGTGCGCATCGGGCTTTATATTTCCTTGTACCAATGCTCTTTGAGCACGGGCTTGGTAAATTGTTTTGCAGGTGTGATCGTCTCGCGTTAGACGAACCCAAAGCTTGACTGCCCTCGCCCACCTGAACCCTGGTTCAGGATGACGGCCCGGTGGCATTCGCAGACACCTTATTTTTTCAATCCCGGCCAACCAGCCGGTCTTCAACAGTCTGCAGATGTCGCCGCATGGCGTTCGCTGCCTTGATCGGCTCCCGGTGCGAGATGGCGTCAATGATGTTGTCATGCTCGACAAAGCTGTGATGCACCTCCGGCGGCCGCACCCCCTCCGGCCGCGGACGGCCCCATGTCACTGAACGCCGAACCTGTGTGAGCAGATCGGTCAGCGCCAGCAAAATGGTGTTGTGCGCAGAGACCGCAATCTCATGGTGAAACAGCGCGTCGTAAACCTCGTACTCGCGCCAATTCGATGCGAACTTGCACCGCCGGCTGAGCTCCTTGAGCTGAGCGATCTCATCGTCTGTGGCATTGACCGCGGCCAGCCCGGCCAGTTCCGGCTCAATGGCCATTCTGGCGCGCATGACCTGAACCGGGTTGGTCTTGGAGGCCAGCAGGGCGGCATCCGGGCGTTCTGACGGCTTGGGCCCGATGAAGGTGCCGCGCCCCACGCCGCGCCACAAGCGCCCCTCTTCTTCAAGCACCTGCAAACTTTTGCGCAGCCTGGCGCGCGTGACGCCCAGGCGCAATGCCAGTTCGCGCTCGTTGGGCAGGCGCTTGTCGGCATCACCTTGTTCCAACTCGGCGAGCAAGGTCCGCAATCTGCCCAGAATGGCATCACCATCGGGCGCACTGTCGGCCCCCTGAAAACTTGAATTCACAACACAACCTCATTGAAAAACGGCAGGCAAAACACATTTGCCAGCTCGGTTGCCAGATAAAGAGGAATTGTATGACCAATACGGGATTGGTTTATTTCAAAACGATGGTTTTTTCAATGGTAAACCCCCATACCGAATCGCAAGTTGCTTCCTAAAATTCCCCCAACCAAACGGTCCAAGGGTGCAAACCATTGCGACAATTGGTTCAAAAATGTACCGCAGCCGAAAGCTCAAGAGTTGAATGAACTCTGCCCACGGTTGAGCCCAGTTTTAAAAAAGCAAGGAGACAAAAAATGTTTTACTCACTCACGGGGATCAAACGTCTGGTCACCCGTTTCGTTGGCACCGCTGTGCTGGTCACGCTGGCCGCCAGTGCGCATGCCCAGGCCAAAAAGGTTCGGGTTGCATTCGGTGATGTCCTGTCTACCGAAACCGTCTCCATGGTCATCGCGCTGGAGCGCGCCAAGGCGCGTGGTGTGGACTATGAAATCACTTTCTTCTCCAAAGAAGAACTGGCCATTCAGGCCGTCATCAACGGACAGGCTGACCTGGGCGTGGGCACGCCCTACTCCATCATCCAGAAGTCCAAGGCGCCCATGCGCATCTTGTTTCAGGGCACACGCCTGGTTTTCTTCCCGGTCGTTGACAGCAAGTACAAGAATTGGAAAGACTTGGATGGTCAGCCATTCACCTTCCACGCACGCGGTACCGGCACCGAGGCGATTGGCAACATCATCGCCAAACGCGAAGGCATCAAGTTCGGCGACCGCAGCTATGTGCCTGGCTCTGAAAACCGCGCCATTGGCATGCTCAAAGGCCAAATCAAGGGCACCATTCTGGACTTGGCCAACAAGAACCAGCTGATGGCCAAAGCCACCCCCGGCCAGTTCACCGTCCTGCCCGGCGTGTCCAACCCTGCTTCAGACGAAACCATCTTCGCAGGCATGGACTGGATCAAAAAGAACGAGCCCCAAGTGGACATCATCGTTGCCGAGTTCTACAAGCTCTGGAATGAAATGAACACCAACCCCGGCATCATTGATCAAGAGCGTGTCAAGTACAAACTGATGGCCGACCAGCCTAAAGAAGTGCTCGCCGGCGTGACTGATTTCTACAAAGTCAGCACCAAGGAAGGCATTTTCTCGCCAGTCGGCGGCGGCACCGATGTTGCCAAAAGCGACTTCGAGTTCTACACCGAAGCCGGTCAGATGCAAGGCCCCGCAGCTTCCCTCAAAGTGGAAGATTTCTGGTACCTCTCGCCACTCGACAAGGCCCGCAAGGCCGCAGGCAAGTAAACCCGGATCGTCTCAACGCACAAACAAAGGGGGCATGAACTCATGCCCCCTTTTTATGGCCGGGACCTGAACAAGAGAATCTCAATGTCTGCTTCCAAAAGCTTTTTTCTCAAGATAGCATCGTTTCTGGCCGTCATGCTGGCCTGGGAATACGCTGGTCGCACAGGCGTCAGCGCCGCACTGCCTGCGTTCACCGAAACCATTTATGCCTTGTTCCAGTTGGCCATGGACGGCTCGCTGGGAACCGCTTTTGCGAAAACGCTTCACCCCTTGTCCATTGGTTTGCTGATCTCCATCTTTATCGGTGTGTCGCTGGGCATGGCAATGGGATTGAAGACATCAGCCGAGTGGCTTTTTTCACCCATTTTCATCGTGGCGCAGGCAGCCCCCCTGGCTGCGCTCATTCCCATCCTCACCTTCGCCTACGGCATTGGCATCACCGCCAAGGTCTTCACGGTATGCATCATGGCCATGCCCGTGATTGTGCTCAACACACTGGGTGCAGTGCGCAACACACCCGTCTCACTGGTCGAGATGGCACGATCGTTTCAGGGCACCCGCATGCAGGTAGTGACCAAGGTCATTTTGCCGTCGGCCAGTCCGCTGATTTTTGTGGGTTTGCGTCTGGGTTGCGCATCGGGCTTTATTGGCATCATCCTGGCCGAACTCCTGATCACCCCCACCGGTATCGGCGACATCATTTCGTACAGCCAATCGGTCGCTGAGTACGACAAGATGTATGCCGCGATTTTTGCTGTCATCGTATCTTCTGTGCTGTTCATTGAGCTGCTGGAAAAAACCGAGCAAGTGATGTTCAAGCCCGAAAAACGCAACTGATTTTCCCCAGCAGCCCATTCAGAACCAACATGACAACCATCGCACCCACACCCATTGTTCAAGTCAAGAACATCAAAAAAGTTTACCCGGGCGGCGTCGAAGCGCTCAGCGACATTACCCTGGACTTTCCCGAAGGAAAACTGACCACCTTGCTGGGTCCCTCCGGCTGTGGAAAAACAACCCTGCTCAAGATCATTGCCGGCCTGCTCCAGCCCAGCAGCGGTGAAGTTATGGTCGATGGACGCCCCATCACAGGGCCTGGCCCGGAGCGTGCCTTTGTGTTTCAGGACTTTGCCCTGATGCCCTGGGCAACTGTCATCCGCAACGCGGCCTTTGGACTTGAGCTCGCCGGTGTCAACCGCAGCGAGCGCGAAGCCGTCGCTGAAAAGTACCTCCACACCGTCGGGCTCAAAGGCTTTGAAAACAAGTACCCGCATGAGCTTTCGGGCGGCATGCGACAGCGCGTCGGCCTGGCGCGCGCCCTGGCTGTCAATGCCAAGGTGCTGTTGATGGATGAGCCGTTTTCTGCGGTGGACGAACAAACCCGGCGCAAGTTTCAGGAAGACATGATCAACCTGGTGAAGGACGAAAAGAAGACCTTCATCTTTGTGACGCACAGCATTGAAGAAGCTGTTTATGTCTCTGACCGCATCGTGTTGCTGCACCGCCGTCCAAGCCGGGTGTCGCAAATCATTGAGCCTCAGATTTCCCGCAATGTAGACCCGGAGATGATTCGCCGCCAGCCTGAATACCTAGACGCTGTCGAAAACATCTGGCAGAGCCTGAAAAAATTTCTGGACTGAGGTGACATATGTTCTTCAAAGGTTACCGAGTTCCGCTGTTCTCATCGCTCATCATCTGGGCCGTCCTGTGGGAAATCGTCGGGCACACTGAATACGGTTTGATTCTGCCGCCTCTGACAAAAATCTTTGAGCGGATTCTGGAGATCGTGCCAACACCCTCCTTCGCGACTGCGCTTTTCATCACTGGCAAGGCGTTCCTGATTGGCAACCTGATCGCCATTGGCGTGGGTATACCCATGGGCGTGCTGATGGGCCGGGTCAAGATGGCGGACTCGCTGATCCTGCCTTGGGTCAACCTGTTTTTATCAGCGCCCTTGTCGGCCCTGGTGCCGGTGATCATGGTTCTGGCGGGCATTGGTGAAATCACCATCATCCTGACCGTGGTCCTGTTTGCCATCTGGATCATTGCGCTCAACGCGCGTGCCGGTGTTTTGAATATCCCGCCGTCGCTGGTCGAGATGTCACGAAGCTTTGGCGCGACACGCTACCAGTCCTTCGTCAACATCTACATCTGGGCCGCCCTGCCAGAGATTCTGGCTGGCGTTCGTCTGGGCATGATTCGCGCCGTCAAGGGCGTGATCATTGGCCAGCTGCTGATTTCCGTTGTCGGCTTTGGCACCTTGTTTGAGGTCTATGCCTCGCACTTTCTGATGGAGCACTTCTGGGCCTTGATTCTGGTGATCTTTGCTTTTGCTTTCACCATCAATGAAGTGCTGGCCTGGACAGAACGCAAGGTCAGTTATTACGCATCCTCACGCTAATTTTTTATAAAAAGGAACTTTCAAAATGACCACGTCCAACACCAACTACGTCATTGCGCCACCCGCCGTCGTATCGGTACCCGTGCGGGGCCAGTCGGCCCGCTATCCAGTTCGCCGCATTTACTGCGTGGGCCGCAACTACGCAGAGCACGCCCGTGAAATGGGGCACGACCCTGATCGTGAGCTGCCATTTTTCTTCCAGAAAAACCCGGACAACCTGTTGCTGGACAACGCAGATTTTCCTTATCCGACCATGACGAAAAACCTCCACCACGAAATTGAACTCGTGGTGGCCATGGGCAAGGGTGGTCGCGACATTCCGGCCGACAAGGCGCTGGCACATGTGTATGGCTACGCACTGGGCCTGGACCTGACCCGTCGCGACTTGCAAAACGAAGCCAAAAAAACCGGCCGGCCATGGGAAATCGGCAAGGCTTTCGAGCACTCGGCGCCCATGACTGACATCGTGCCGGCCACCGACTGCGGCCACCTGAGCAAAGGCACCATCTGGCTCAAAGTCAATGGTGAAGTCCGACAGCAAAGCGACCTCACGCAGCTGATCTGGAACATCCCTGAAATCATTGCCCATCTGTCCGCCATCTTTGAACTCCGTGAGGGCGACCTGATCATGACGGGCACGCCAGCGGGTGTGGCCGCAGTGCAACCTGGCGATGTCATGGAAGGCTTTTGTGAAGGCGTAGGCACCCTTATCACCAAGGTGGTCTGATCGCAGCGCCGGCAGCCCGGCCGCAAAGCCCCAAAAGCTTTTCAACCAAGCCTGAGGGGCTTTTTTCATGGGCCGGGGCCTGCCGCGCTTAGACTAGGCCATCCCTTTGACTGCCCCGATAAGTACCGCATGCTCTTTGACCCCCTGCTGATCGCTGAACTCACCCTGCTTGGCATCTGCACCGGCTTTTTGTCCGGCCTGCTGGGCATTGGCGGCGGCATGATCATGGTGCCCTTCATCACTTTCCTGCTGACCAGCAAAGGCTACCCGGGCGACTACACCGTGAAGATTGCCGTGGCCACTTCGCTGGCCACCGTCTGCCTGACATCGCTGTCTTCCTTGCGCGTGCATCACAGCCACGGTGCGGTCTTGTGGCCCATCGTGAAGGTGCTGGCGCCCGGTATTCTGCTGGGTTCGCTGGTCGGTGCTCAACTGGCAGCTGCCTTGCCCGGCAAGCTTCTGGGCATTCTCTTTGCTGTGTTTGTGGCTTTTTCTGCCACGCAGATGTTCCTCAACCGCAAACCCAAACCCAGCCGCACCCTGCCCGGTCCGCTAGGCACCTTTGGAGTGGGCTGGGTGATCGGCATGTTGTCTGCACTGGTGGGCGCGGGCGGTGCCTTTGTGTCTGTGCCTTTCATGACCTGGTGCAATGTGAAGATTCATGACGCGGTGGGCACCTCGTCTGCACTGGGTTTTCCGATTGCCCTGGGCGGCACGATCGGCTATATCTGGGCCGGCCTTGACCTGCCCCTGATGCCGCCCGGCTCCTTCGGATATCTCTACATGCCGGGCCTGATCATCATTTCTCTGGCCAGCGTTTGCACGGCACCCATAGGGGCCAGAACCGCTCACAGCATGGACATCCAGCCCCTGAAAAAAGTATTCGCTTCTGTGCTTTATGTGCTGGCTGGGTACTTCCTGTTCCGCTGAACGGGCAGCCAACCCATCTTCATCCTGAGCGCTTGCGGCCACTTGCTTGCCAAGCCGGCAAAGCCTCCTCGTTAACCCTAGCCGGATCTGAAAAATCAGCAAACTTGATCTTTATCAAGTGCTTTTTGCTTGGATTAGGAAGACCATACACTTCTGATCGTTTCTGGCGTGGATTTTCCACAATGATTCCAGGACAGTTCAGTGGTAGCAAACAACAGGAGACAAAGCGATGAAGACGAAATTTGCAAAAATGGGACAACACCTCAGTGCGGTTGCGACCGTGGCGATCTCTGCCGCGGCACTGCTGTCCACGCCGGCGCAAGCGGCCTGGGAACCAACCAAGCCTGTTGAGTTTGTCGTGCCTGCCGGCACCGGCGGCGGCGCTGACCAGATGGCCCGATTCATCCAGGGCGTGGTCATCAAGCACAAGCTGATGGCGCAGCCGATGATCATTGTCAACAAGGCCGGCGGCGCAGGTGCTGAGGGCTTCCTGGACATCAAGGGCGCCAAGGGTGACCCGCACAAGATCGTCATCACGCTCTCGAACCTGTTCACCACACCCATGGCCACCGGCGTGCCTTTCAACTGGAAAGACATGACTCCGGTCTCCATGCTGGCCCTCGACCAGTTTGTGCTGTGGGTCAATGCTGAAACGCCATATAAAACCGCAAAAGAATACATCGCCGCCGTCAAAGCTGCGGGCCCTTTGAAAATGAAAATGGGCGGCACCGGCTCCAAGCAGGAAGACCAGATCATCACGGTTGCCATTGAAAAAGCCACTGGTACCAAGTTCATTTATGTGCCGTTTCAAGGCGGTGGTGCAGTGGCAGTCCAGTTGGTCGGCAAGCACATTGACTCGACGGTGAACAATCCGATTGAAGCTGTTGCCCAGTGGCGAGCTGGATCGCTGCGTGCGCTGTGCGTGTTTGATGACAAGCGCATGAGCTACAAAGCCAAGGTGACTGACACCATGTCCTGGAGTGATATCCCCACCTGCATGGAGTCGGGCATTCCGATGGACTACCAGATGCTGCGCGGCATTTTCATGCCTGCCGGCGTGACGGCTGATCAGCGTGCTTATTACGTTGAATTGATGCGCAAAATACGCGCCACCCCGGACTGGATTGACTTCATGGAAAAAGGTGCTTTCAACCAGACCACCATGTCCGGCGCTGAGTACGAAAAATGGGTTGCTGCCGCTGAAGCCACCCACCTGGGGCTCATGAAAGAAGCGGGCTTCCTGGCCAAATAAGCAAGCCCGGTAGGGAATTCGCTTTCAAAGTGATGCCGGTCTGATAGGGCATCACTTTTTTACGCCCACGCTTTTCCATTCCCCTCCAAACAGTCAAGCTGTTGATCAGCAGGAGCTTTTTTCATGTCTTCAAGTGATACCCAAGCCCATGACAAAGACGCGGCCCAAGGCCCGGCCACCTACATGGTGGACGCCGTCGTCGCAGTTTTCGTTTTTATCCTGGGCGCCGTGGTTATTTTTGGCAGCCGCAAGCTCGGCGCCGAATGGACCAGTGACGGCCCCGGCTCAGGCTACTTTCCGTTTTACATCGGCCTGATCATGTGCATTTCAGGTGCAGGTATTTTTTACCAGGCCCTTTTCAGCAAGACCGCCAAACGAAACACCGAAGTCTTCGTGGACCGCGTTCAACTGCGCCGCGTGCTGTCGGTGCTGGTGCCTGCCGCAGTTTATGTGCTGGCCGTTCAATTCATCGGCCTGTATATCGCCTCGGCGATTTACATCGCGCTGTTCATGGTGATCCTTGGCAACTTCTCCTGGGTCAAGAGCGTCGTTATTGCGCTGAGCGTGAATGTGCTTTTCTTCATGATGTTCGAGGTCTGGTTCAAGGTACCGCTTTTCAAAGGTGCTTTTGACATGCTGAGTTTCCTCGGCTACTGATTTATTAAGAATTCAGCCTCACGTCGTGACACCCAAAAAATTGATCTCCCGGAGTTCTAGAAAATGGAAGAATTAAATTCGCTGCTCCAGGGGTTTGCAGTCGTGCTGACCCCCATGAACATGCTGCTCATGGTCGTCGGTATTGTGCTGGGCGTGCTCATTGGCGTGCTGCCCGGTCTGGGCGGTGCCAACGGGGTGGCCATCTTGCTGCCGCTGACTTTCACGATGACGCCGACCTCGGCCATCATCATGCTGTCCTGCATTTACTGGGGTGCCTTGTTCGGTGGCGCCATCACCTCCATCCTGTTCAACATTCCGGGCGAGCCCTGGTCTGTGGCCACTACGTTTGATGGCTATCCCATGGCGCAGCAAGGTCGCGCCGGCGAAGCCCTGACTGCTGCGTTCACCTCTTCTTTCATCGGCGCTTTTGTGGCCGTGGTGATGATCACTTTCCTGGCCCCGCTGGTTGCCAAGTTCGCACTGAAGTTCGGTCCGCCCGAGTTTTTTGCGGTTTACCTGCTGACCTTTTGCAGCTTCGTGGGCATGGGCAAGGGCTCGCCCTTCAAGATCCTGGCCTCCATGACCATCGGTTTTGCCCTGGCTTCAGTCGGTATGGACACTGTGACGGGCCAGTTGCGCCTGACATTCGGTTGGACCGAACTGATGCGCGGTTTTGACTTCCTGATTGCCGTGATCGGCCTGTTCGGTATTGGCGAGATCCTGCTGTCGATGGAAGAAGGCCTGGCTTTTTCCGGCAAGCACGCCAAACTGGACCCCAAGGTGGTGCTGGCCACCTGGAAAAAGCTGCCGCAGTACTGGATGACCTCCATCCGCAGTTCGCTGGTCGGCATCTGGATGGGCATCACCCCCGGCGGTGCCACACCGGCTTCGTTCATGAGCTACGGCCTGGCCAAGAAAATGTCCAAAACCGGTCACAAGTTCGGCACCGGCGAAATTGAAGGCGTGATTGCCCCTGAGACTGCCGCACATGCGGCCGGCACCAGCGCCCTGCTGCCCATGCTGGCCTTGGGTATTCCGGGTTCACCCACGGCGGCGGTGCTGCTGGGTGGCCTGCTGATCTGGGGTCTGCAGCCCGGCCCGCTGTTGTTCGTGGAGCAAAAAGACTTTGTGTGGGGCCTGATCGCCAGCATGTACCTCGGTAACCTGGTAGGCCTGCTGGTCGTGCTAAGCACTGTGCCGCTGTTTGCGTCCATCCTGCGCATTCCGTTTTCCATCATTGCACCCGTCATCATCGTGATCTGCGCCATTGGCGCCTACACGGTGCACAGTGCCATGCTGGACATCTGGTTCATGCTTCTCTTCGGCGTGATGGGTTACCTCTTCAAGAAGCTGGATTATCCGTTGGCCCCGCTGGTGCTGGCCCTGGTGCTCGGCGACAAGGCTGAAGACTCGTTCCGCCAGTCGATGCTGCTGTCGCAGGGTGACCTGGGCATCATGTACTCGAACTATCTGGTGGGCAGCATCACCACACTGGCGCTGGTGCTGTTGCTGTGGCCGCTGATTTCAAAGGTGCTCAACAAAATCCGGCCGGCCAAAAAAGACGAGTTTGAGGCAGACCGCCCGGTCGATTGAATCGCTAGATTTTCCCGCGCTGCTTGAGCCTGCTCAGCGTCTCAGCTGAGAGGTTCAAGTAGGACGCGAGTTCTTTCTTGGGAATCCGGTCAAACAGCTCAGGGTGTTTGCGCAAAAACCGCTTCACTCGCCCTGGTGCGTCCAGTAAATGCAAGGTGATGGTGTGGGCCATGATCTCGCTCATCAGGCGCATGACCGCATACTCGAAGGCCTGCTTGATTGAATGGTGCCGGTCCATGAAAGCCACCCAATCGACCAAAGGCAGTTTGGCCACCCGTACCTTGGTCACGCACACCGTGCTGTACGGCGTGGGAGTACCCAGTCGCCAGGCGGCGTAACTGGTTTCCATGTCGCGCTCGTCCGCAAAGCGAAGAATCATCTCTTTGCCGGCCTCGTTGGCCACCACCCGCTTGAGGATGCCCTCAAGAATGAAGTACTGCTCCATGTCGTGAACGCCTTGCTCCAGCAGGGCTTCGCCTTTCTGGCCATCCACGATGACCAGCAGGGCCTCGAGCTCAGCACTTTGCGCCGCAGTCATGTCCTTCAAAACGTTGTTCTGCCTCAACTGGACACGGATGACGTTTTTATCAGGGTGGTCTGAAAGGGAGGACATGGGGGGTTGAGATGGGGCAAAACGCCGGGGCGATTCGCACGCTTGGCCTCGATAAAGAGAAAATTGACCGCGGTCAATGGCCAATAAAAAAACGAACCTTATGATAACCCGACTGTGTTTGCTGCCCTTGCGCGGCCCTCACTGCGCCCACCCACCGACGTCTAAAAAGAGACCCTTGCATCATGACCCTTGACACATCAACGCAGGAACAAACTGACGGGTTCAACCTGGTCATCGACGCCCTGAAACTCAACGATATCGACACGATATTTGCGCTGCCCGGCATCCCCATCACTGACCTGACGCGCAAGGCCCAGGCCGCCGGCATCCGCATGATCAGTTTCCGCCACGAGCAGCATGCCGGCAATGCCGCAGCTGCGGCCGGCTTCCTGACGCAAAAGCCAGGCATCTGCCTGACGGTGTCGGCCCCGGGCTTCCTCAACGGCCTGACCGCACTGGCCAACGCCACCACCAACTGCTTTCCCATGATCCTGATCAGCGGCTCCAGCGAGCGCGAGATCGTCGATCTGCAGCAAGGTGACTACGAAGAAATGGACCAGCTGGCGATTGCCAAGCCACTTTGCAAAGCCGCTTTCCGGGTGCTGCATGCACAAGACATCGGCGTGGGCATTGCCCGGGCTATCCGCTCAGCGCTCTCTGGCCGCCCGGGCGGCGTTTACCTCGACCTGCCGGCCAAACTGTTTTCGCAGACCATGGACGCGGCAGCCGGCAAGCGGTCGCTCATCAAGGTGGTTGACCCGGCACCGCGCCAGATCCCTGCCGCTGACGCCGTCAAACGCGCGCTCGACTTGCTCAAAGGCGCCAAGCGTCCGCTGATCGTGCTGGGCAAAGGCGCCGCCTATGCCCAGGCCGATGCCGACATCCGCGCTCTGGTTGAAAAAAGCGGTATCCCTTACCTGCCCATGTCCATGGCCAAAGGGCTGTTGCCCGACACCCACGAGCAATCGGCCTCGGCCACCCGCTCTTATGTGCTGGCAGAAGCCGACGTCGTGATGCTGGTTGGCGCGCGCCTGAACTGGCTGCTGTCGCACGGTAAGGGCAAGACCTGGGGAACGCCCGATTCCAAACAATTCATCCAGATCGACATCTCGCCGACAGAGATGGACAGCAACGTGCCCATAGCCGCCCCGCTGGTCGGTGACATCGGCTCCTGCGTGTCGGCACTGTTGGCCGGCATGGGCAGCAACTGGGCCAAGCCACCGGCTGACTGGACGGCTGGTGTCACCGAGCGCAAAGATAAGAACATGGCCAAGATGGCCGCCACTCTGGCGCTCAACCCGGCCGTCATGAACTTCCACAGCGCGCTGAACGTGGTGCGCAATGCGGTGCGCGAGCGGCCTGACGCCGTGGTTGTTAACGAGGGCGCCAACACGCTCGACTTCGCCCGCAGCATCGTGGACATGTACGAGCCGCGCAAGCGCCTGGACGTCGGCACCTGGGGCATCATGGGCATTGGCATGGGTTTTGCCGTTGCCGCTGCTGTGACCACCGGCAAACCAGTGATCGCCATTGAGGGCGACAGCGCCTTTGGTTTCAGCGGCATGGAAGTCGAAACCATCTGCCGCTACAACCTGCCGGTGTGCATCATCGTCTTCAACAACAACGGTATTTACAAGGGCACCGACGTCAACCCGCTGGGCACCGATGTGGCGCCCACGGTTTTCGTCAAAAATGCCCGCTACGAAATGATGATGCAGGCCTTCGGCGGTGTCGGCGTGATGGCCAGCACCCCCGCAGAGTTGGCCAAGGCACTGGCAGAAGCCATCGCCTCCGGCCGCCCTACCCTGATCAACGCCATCATTGATGAAACCGCTGGCACCGAGAGCGGCCGCATCACCAGTCTGAACCCGCAGAGCGCTGCGAAAAAGAAATAACCCAAGCTACCTTAAGGAGAATTCAAATGAGCCACAAACCCCTCAACGGCATCAAGATCATCGACTTCACGCACGTGCAAGCCGGCCCCGCCTGCACCCAGTTGCTGGCCTGGTTTGGCGCAGATGTCATCAAGGTCGAGCGCCCTGGCGCCGGCGACGTGACGCGCAGCCAGTTGCGCGACATCCCCGATGTCGATGCCCTGTACTTCACCATGCTCAACAGCAACAAGCGTTCGCTGTCACTGGACACCAAGAAGCCTGAAGGCAAGGCCATTTTGGAAAAACTCATCAAGGAAAGCGATGTGCTGGTCGAGAACTTCGGCCCCGGAGCGCTGGACCGCATGGGCTTTTCCTGGGA
>JBIKHR010000276.1:0-4009 GCA_044362035.1 Polaromonas sp.
CACCACAGCGGCGGCAGCGTCATTGATGCCCGAGGCATTGCCGGCGGTGACCGAGCCGTTTTCCTTGATGAACACCGGCTTGAGTTTGGCCATGTCGTCCAGCGTGCAGTTGGGGCGGAAGTGCTCGTCGGTGTCATAGGCGACCTCGCCCTTGCGGCTTTTCAGCATGACCGGAACGATCTGGTCCTTGAAGCGGCCGCCCTCGATGGCGCGCTGCGCACGGTTGTGGCTCTCCACCGCCAACGCGTCCTGGTCGGCCCGCGTGATGCCCCACTTGGCGGCAATGTTCTCTGCTGTCACGCCCATGTGGATGGTGTGAAACGGGTCATGCAGCGCGCCGACCATCATGTCGATCATCTTGCTGTCGCCCATGCGCGCGCCAAAGCGTGTGGCCAGGCTGGCGTAGGGGGCGCGGCTCATGTTTTCAGCACCGCCGCCAATGGCGATGTCGGTGTCGCCCAGCAGGATGCTCTGGCTGGCGTTGATGATGGCCTGCAGGCCCGAGCCGCACAGGCGGTTGACGTTGAAGGCGGGCGTGCCTTCGGAGCAGCCGCCGTTGATGGCCGCCACGCGCGACAGGTACATGTCTTTGGGCTCGGTGTTGACGACATGGCCGAAGACCACGTGGCCGACGTCCTTGCCTTCGACGTGGGCGCGCGCCAGCGACTCGCGCACGACCAGCGCGCCCAGCTCGGTGGGCGGCGTGTCCTTCAGGCTTCCGCCAAAGGTTCCGATGGCGGTGCGCACACCGCTGACAACAACAACTTCACGGCTCATGGCAAGGTCTCCTTGGAATTTTGAAAATGGACAAAGCGGACTATGCGGGGCTTTGTCTACAGCCGGCTGACAGATGCGGAAAATGCGCGCCGGGACCCTGCCGTACGGCCGCCCGGGCTGACAGGATAGCTCTGCAAAGCTTGATCGCTATTATATAAGGAGCTTGAAACCCAGCGGGGGCGAGGCTTGCAGGGTGGTTGGCGTTGACGCTGCGGCACGCCGGCCGCCGGTGTCTCCCTGCCACGGCTCCGTTTTCGCGCTGCTCGGTAAAATGCAGCCTTTACAGGGCCCCGCGTCGTTTGCTGCCGGCCTGTCCTGTGCCAACCACGAGAAGTCTGCCCATGTTTTACCCTCAGGAATTTGACGTGATCGTCGTCGGCGGCGGCCATGCCGGCACCGAGGCCGCGCTGGCTGCGGCTCGCATGGGCTGCAAGACCTTGCTGCTCAGTCACAACATCGAGACGCTGGGTCAGATGAGCTGCAACCCCTCGATTGGCGGCATCGGCAAGGGCCACCTGGTCAAGGAGGTCGATGCGATGGGCGGCGCGATGGCTCTGGCCACCGACGAGGGTGGCATCCAGTTTCGCATTCTCAACTCGAGCAAGGGTCCGGCCGTGCGCGCCACGCGGGCCCAGGCCGACCGTATTTTGTACAAGGCGGCGATTCGCCGGACGCTGGAGAACCAGCCCAATCTGTGGCTGTTCCAGCAGGCGGTTGATGACTTGCTGGTTGAAGGCGACAGGGTGGTTGGCGCCGTCACGCAGGTCGGCATCAGGTTCAGAAGCCGCACGGTGGTGCTGACGGCCGGCACCTTTCTGGACGGCAAGATCCATGTGGGCCTGAACAACTACGCGGCCGGCCGCGCGGGCGACCCGCCGGCGGTCTCGCTGAGCGCACGCCTGAAAGAGCTCAAACTGCCGCAGGGCCGGCTGAAAACCGGCACGCCGCCACGGCTGGACGGCCGCAGCATCGACTTTTCCAAGTGCACGGAGCAGCCGGGCGACGGCATGCCGGGCGGCGAGGGCAGCAGCGTACCGGTGTTCAGTTTCATGGGCGCGGGCATTGCCCATCCGCAGCAAATGCCCTGCTGGATCACCCACACCAACGAGCGCACGCACGACATCATCCGCTCGGGTTTTGACCGCAGCCCTATGTTCACCGGCAAGATCGACGGCGTCGGCCCGCGTTATTGCCCCAGCGTTGAAGACAAGATCAACCGCTTTGCCGACAAGACCAGCCACCAGATTTTTCTCGAGCCCGAAGGCTTGACCACGCACGAGATCTATCCCAACGGCATCTCTACCAGCCTGCCGTTTGACATTCAGTACGCGCTGGTGCGTTCCATGGCCGGCATGGAAAACGCCCATATTTTGCGGCCCGGCTATGCCATCGAGTACGACTACTTTGACCCGCGCTCGCTCAAAAGCAGCTTTGAGACCCGGGCCATCAGCGGGCTGTTCTTTGCCGGGCAGATCAACGGTACCACCGGCTACGAAGAGGCGGCGGCGCAGGGCATGTTTGCCGGCATCAACGCAGCGCTGCAATGCCGCGGCCAAGACGCCTGGCTGCCGGGCCGCGACCAGGCCTACCTGGGTGTGCTGGTGGACGACCTGATCACCAAGGGCGTGACCGAGCCGTACCGCATGTTCACCAGTCGCGCCGAGTACCGGCTGATGCTGCGCGAGGACAATGCCGACATGCGCCTGACCGAAAAAGGCCGCGAGCTGGGCCTGGTGGACGATGCCCGCTGGGACGCCTTCAACCGCAAGCGCGATGCTGTTTCACGTGAAACCGAACGCCTGCGCTCGCTCTGGGTCAACCCCAACAACCTGCCGGCGCTGGAGGCCGAGCGTGTGCTGGGCAAGGCGATCGAGCGTGAATACAACCTGCTGGACTTGTTAAGACGCCCGGACGTGGACTACGCCGCCCTGATGTCGCTGGACGGCGGGCGCTTTGTGAGCGCCGAGCTGCCCGCCCTGGGCGCTAATGCTGCCGGGGCCAACCCGGCTGTTTCACGTGAAACCAACATGCCGGCCGACATGCTGGCCGCCGTGATCGAGCAGATTGAGATCGTGGCCAAGTACGCGGGCTACATCGACCTGCAGAAGACCGAGGTCGAGCGTGCCGCCCACTACGAAAACCTCAAGTTGCCGGCCGAGCTGGACTACATGCAGGTCTCGGCGCTGAGCATCGAGGCGCGGCAAAAGTTGGCCCAACACCGGCCCGAAACCCTGGGCCTGGCCTCGCGCATTTCGGGCATCACGCCGGCGACCGTCTCGCTGCTGCTGGTGCACCTGAAAAAGAACCTCTGGAAGGGCGCCGTAGCCCAGCCCATCGCGGCCCATCCGGCCAAGGCTCAGGCATGAGCGGAGACGCCGAAGCGGTGTTGCGCGCCGGGCTGTCCGCGCTGGGGCTGAGCCTTTCAGACGCCCAGGTGCGGCAGTTGCTCGACTACCAAAGCCTGATCGGCAAGTGGAACAAGGTCTACAACCTCACCGCCGTGCGCGACCCGGCCGAGATGCTGACGCACCATTTGCTCGACAGTCTGGCGGCGGTGGCGCCGCTGCAAAAGCATGTGCAGGGCAGGGGGCTGGCTGCCGCCAGCTTGCTGGACGTCGGCTCCGGCGCTGGCCTGCCGGGCGTGGTGCTGGCCATTTGCTGCCCGAATCTGGCGGTGACTTGTGTGGACACGGTCGGCAAAAAGGCGGCCTTCATCAAGCAGGCGGCGCTGGCGCTGGGGCTGGGTAACCTGACCGGTTTGCATGCCCGGGTCGAAACCATCACCCAACCTTTCGATGTGATTTGCTCGCGTGCCTTTGCCTCGCTGGCGGACTTCACCAGCTGGTCTCAGGCGGCGCTGGCCCCCGGCGGTGTGTGGATGGCGCTCAAGGGCAAACACCCGGCCGAGGAGCTGGCTTTGCTGCCACCTGGCGTGGCGGTGTTTCACGTGGAACCGCTGACGGTGCCCGGTCTGGACGCAGAACGCTGCATCATCTGGCTGAAAAAGTTGGTCGGTTGATCCAGGTCGGTGGAGCGGCCGGTTTCACGTGAAACACGGCCCGGCGCAGACCCGGCCAAGGCCTGACGTAAACTCAAGCGCTTCACTCAAGGATTTTCCATGCTGGGCTCTTTCGCCGGTGTCGCCGACTACGGTGCTTTTGTCATTGCCATCGTTGTTTTTCTGGCCATTCCGGGCCCGGGCAACCTGGCGTTGATCACCTCGACCAGCAAG
>JBIKHR010000041.1:0-13069 GCA_044362035.1 Polaromonas sp.
GTGTCAACTTCCTTGGCATTTTTGAGTCTGCGCTACATGCCGGTGGCCGAGTTCACCGCCATCCTGACGCTCACGCCCATGGTCATCACGCTGGTGTCGGTTCGCGCCATGGGCGAGCGGGTATCCTGGTTGCGCTGGTTATTGCTGGCTGGCGGCCTGGTTGGGGCGCTGATGGTGATACAGCCCGATAAACACGACTTTGAGTGGGTGATGTTGCTGCCGCTGGCGCTGGTGCTGGTGAGCACAGGTTTTCAGTTGCTCACCAGTTACCTGATGCGCTATGACGACCCCGGGACCACGCACTTTTTAACGGGTTTGGTGGCCACCTTGTTGGCCAGCCTTGCCCTGCCTTTTTTCTGGGAAACGCCCGTAGGCGTCAGTTTGTGGGTGATGGTCTGTCTGCTGGGCGTGGTGAGCACGCTGGGGCATTACCTCATGATTCTGGCCTACAGCCTGGCCAGTCCGGCCATGCTCACGCCCTACCTCTACTTTCAGATTGCATTTGCCACGCTGGCGGGTTGGCTGGTGTTTTCGCAAGTGCCCGACAGCTGGTCCTTGCTGGGGATTGCCATGATCGCCGTCTGCGGCGTGGCCAACAGCTGGCTTGCCGGCCCCAAGCCCACGGGGCCGGTTGAAAGCGAACCCACCATGTAATGCTGGGTGCAGTTGGGTGCAATTGGGCGCAACAGGCCCTGATTGCATGCGGCCATGTACATAATCGCGCATGGACAAACTCAAGCAGCTCGAATCTTTTGTCTCGGTGGCCACCCGTGGCAGCCTGACGGCCGCCGCCAACGCCGCCGGGGTGGCGCCCGCCATCATGGGCCGGCGGCTCGACGGACTGGAAGGCCGGCTCGGCGTCAAGCTGCTGGTGCGCACCACGCGCCGCATCAGCCTG
Organism: Polaromonas sp.; assembly: GCA_044362035.1. GTDB lineage: Bacteria > Pseudomonadota > Gammaproteobacteria > Burkholderiales > Burkholderiaceae_C > Polaromonas. Next base: position 899 of record JBIKHR010000041.1, read on the forward strand.
ACGCACGAAGGCAGCGCGTTTCTGGAGGACTGCCAGCGTCTGCTCGCCGACATGGCCAATGCCGAAGCCAGTGTGTCGGCCGGCGGCGTCAAGGCCAGCGGGCATTTGCGCATCACCGCGCCGGCCGGTTTCGGGCGCCGCCATGTCGCCCCTTTGATCACGCGCTTTCGCGAGCAACACGCGGACGTGACCATGTCGCTGAACCTGAGCGACCGCGTGGTCGATGTGGCCGGCGAGGGCTTTGACTGCGCGGTGCGCGTCGGCGACATGCCCGACTCTTCGCTGGTGAGCGTGCGCCTGGCCGACAACCGCCGCCAGTGCGTGGCCACGCCCGAGTACCTGCGCCGGCACGGCACACCGCAGCAGCCCTCAGACCTGGCGCGCTTTGATTGCCTGACGCTCTCCAGCGACGCTTCGCAAACACGCGGCTGGGCTTTCCGTGAAACGGCGGGCGGCAAGCGCGGCAGCCAAGCCGGCCAGCCTGAGGTGCTGCACCTCAAGCCAGGCGGCCCGCTCGACTGCTCTGACGGTCAGGTGCTGCACGACTGGTGCCTGGCCGGTTACGGCATTGCCTGGCGCAGCACCTGGGAAGTCGAAGCCGAGATCGCCGCCGGCCAGCTGGTGGCCGTGCTCGAAGACTTCGCCGCCCCGCCCAACGGCATTTATGCCGTGTTCCCTCAGCGCAAGCATCTGCCATTGCGGGTGCGTCTGTGGATTGATTTTTTAAAGCACCACTACGGCCAAAGTGCTTTCTGGAGCGCCGCGCCCGAGCGCTGAGGGCGCTCATTCAAACGCTGGATTGATCAGAAGGCTTCTTTTTCAGCTTCCAGGTAGGCCAGGCTGATGTACTTGCCGATGTTGTTCTCATAGCCCTGCATGGTTTTGGCCCGGGCTGTCACGCGCGGGTCCTTGAGCACCAGGGCGCGGGCTTCAGCCTCGCTCTGGCCGTCTTTCACGGCTTGCAGGCAGGGCTCCCAGATGCCCGCCATGAAGTCACCGTAGGTCTTGAGCAGGTTCTTGCCCGCTTCGCCATGGCCCGGCACCCAGAGCTGTTCACCGGCGGCGTCAGACAGCGCCTTGTAGTATTTGAACGTGCCGGGGTAAGAGCCTTCTTCCATGTTGGCAATGCGGTTGGCCATGGCGATGTCGCCCACGGCGGTCAGCTTGTCCTGCACCACCTCGACGCACAAATCAGACGGGGTGTGGGCGGTGCCGTAGTGGTGCATGCGCAGGCTCACGTCGCCGAACTGCAGCACCTGGCCGTGTTGCACGGCGGTGTTGGGCAAGACCACTTCCGTGCCCAGCGTGGACTGGTTGGTCCAGCGCGCCATCAGGCTGAGCCAGAGCGTGCTTTCGGTGCCCTTGAGCTTGTCGATGGTGCCTTGCAAGGCGTAAATGGGCAGCTTGTCGCCATAGGTTTTGACAAAGGCATGGTTGCCCAGCCAATGGTCGCCGTGGTAGTGGCTGTTGAAAACCGCGACCACCGGCAGGCTGCTGACCTTGCGGATCATGCGGATCGCCATCTCGCCGATTTGCAGCGAGGCGCCCGAGTCGATCACCACCACGCCGGCCGAGGTAAGCACAAAAATCACGTTGGCCATCATGCCGCGGTTTTCGGGGGTGGGAAAACCGTCGGGGGAAAAGATCATCCAGACATGCGGCGACAGCTGCCTGGGTGCGATGTCGGCCACCGGCGGGCCTTCAATGAAGTCCTGCGCCTGCTGGGCCAGCAGCCGGGCCTCGGGCCACAAGACGGCACCGCCCAGCGCCACGCTGCTCATGAGCCAATGCCGTCGTTTCATGGAAGTCCCTTCTGCAAGCGGTCCGCAGGTCTTCAGGCCCTCAGGCGACGTACCCTTTGTTGGGCAAACCACCCAGAATCTTGGGGGCGTTGAGTTTGCGCGGTTTGACGCGGCCGCCCGGCTGTGTTTTCAGCCAGGTCTCCACCACGTCCCAGACCTGCTTGTTGCCCTGGTTACGCGCCTCTTCGGCCACCGGCGCCCAGCCCGCAACCTTGTACTTTTTGCCGGCCTCGATGGGCTGGCCGTTCAGGCGCATGTCGCCGATGCGCCGGCCCATGCCGGCGACCGGGTTGCAGCTGTAGCTCATACCGCCGACGCGAACCATGTCACCGCCCTGCTGGTAGTACGGGTCCGGGTTAAACAGGTTGTCGGCCACATCTTCGAGCACGGTCTTGATGGTCTCGCCGCTCATCTCGGTCACGGTGGCGTAAGAGTAGGTGGTAGCGGTCATGTCCAGCAGCCATTCACGCGTGATGACCTGCCCCGGCAGCAGCGAGGTGCCCCAGCGAAAGCCCGGCGAGAAAGCGATCTCGGCGCCCTGCACATCCAGCAGGGCATCGACCAGCAGCTGGTCGCCCGTGCCGTTGAAGTTGCCGCGGCGGTACAACAGGCCCTCAGACACGCCCAGCTTTTCAGACAGCTTGGCCTCATAAGGGGCGCGGATGCGGGTGATCAGTGCGTCCATCTCCTTGTCTGCGGGCAGCATGTTGGAGAACACGGGCAGCAGCTTGTAGCGAAAGTCGCTGACTTTTTTGTCCTTGACCTCAAAGTCGAGCACGCCCAGAAACTTGCTGTTCGAGCCGGCGTTGGTGACGATGGTCTGGCCGCCTTTGTTGGCAATGATGGACGCCACCGGCATGCCGTCATGCGTGTGGCCGCCCATGATGGCGTCGATGCCGCTGACGCGGCTGGCCATCTTCAGGTCCACGTCCATGCCGTTGTGGCTGAGGACCACGACGACCTGCGCACCTTTGCCGCGGGCCTCGTCCACCATCTTTTGCATGTTCTCGTCCTGGATGCCGAACTCCCAGTCGGCCATCATGTAGCGCGGGTTGGCAATCGGCGTGTAGGGAAAAGCCTGACCGATGATGGCGCAGGGAACGCCATTGATCTCGCGCATCACATAGGGCTTGAACACCGGGTCGCCAAAGTCCTGGGTCTTGATGTTCTGCGCCACGAAGTCAACCTTGCCGGCAAAGTCTTTCTCGACGATTTCCTTGACGCGTTCCATGCCCAGCGTGAACTCCCAGTGGCCGGTCATCACGTCCACGCCCAGCAGCTTGCAGGCGTCCACCATGTCCTGGCCCTTGGTCCACAAGCTGGTGCCTGAGCCTTGCCAGGTGTCACCACCGTCCAGCAGCAGGGCGCCGGGGCGGCTGGCTTTCATGCGCTTGACCAGCGTGGCCAGGTGCGCAAAGCCGCCGACCTTGCCGTAGCGTCTGGCGGCTTTTTCGTAGTCCAGAAAAGTCAGCGCGTGGGCTTCGGCCGAGCCGGGCCGTATCTTGGCCACCTGCAACAAATGCTCGCCCACCAGATGCGGCAACTGGCCCTGCATGTTGCCGATGCCCATGTTGATGCTGGGCTCGCGAAAGTAAATCGGCTTGAGCTGCGCATGGCAATCGGTCATGTGCAGAAAAGACACATTGCCGAACCTGGGAATGTCATACAGGCCATTGGCTGCAGTGGCCGCACTGGCTTCAGAAAACCGGCCCATGCTCATGCCGGCCATGGTGCCGGCACCCATCACTTGGATAAATTCGCGTTTGGTGAGGTTCATATTTGCAGTCACTGATATATGGAGGCCAAAAAAACCCGGACCAGCCGGGTTTGATCCATCACTGATTGACGGGTGATTTGGGGTCGAGCAGCAGGCCCACAATGTGGCGCACCTGGGTTTCGTTGAGGATGCCCATGTGGCCGGCGCGCGGCATGTTGGAGCAGGCGTTGTAGGCCTTGGCGTTCCAGATCTTGCCCCAGGTGTATTCGACCATCGCTTTGCTGGCGGGGCTGGCCGGATCGGTCACGCCGCGGATCTTGCCGTAGTTGTAAAGGCTGGGGCCGATGGTGCCGAAAGAAATTTCTTTCTTGTCCATCTGGTGGCAGTTGTAGCAGTTGCCGCCGTTGGCCATCTTGACATCATCGGTCCAGGTCAGGCCGCGGCCGCTCTGTGCGATTTTTTCGCCTTCTTTCCAGTCGCCGATGAACTTGCCGTCCGATGGCCATTTGATGGCTTTCAGGTTGACCGCTTCAATCGCCCTGGCGGTCTTCTCGTCGAGCGGCTTGCCGGCGACATCGGCCTCGCTGCAAGCGAGGTTGGTTTCGTCGGTCTCGGTGATACGCGTTACCTTGACATGACTTTGATCGCGGAAAGAGCTTTTGACAATCTGGTTGGTCAGGGCATTGAGCTCAGCCACTGAAGGACCGGTGGCGCAACCGGCCAGCAGCAGCAGAGACGCCAGGCCGGTCAGAACAAAGAGGGTGTTTTTTTTCATTTCAGGTCTCCAGTGCAGATTAACGCTTGATGGCCGGTGCAATCGAGGCGGCGCCCTTGGCGTTCACACCCAGGTACGAGGACAAGGCGATGGTGGCGTCACTCCCAAAGCCGGGGTAGGGAAAGCGCTGCTGACGGTAGCAGTCATTCAGACGCAGTTGCATGCTCCACATCTGGCCGTTAGAGACACGGTAAGCCGGCCAGGCGGCAAAGCCCAAGCCGTCACCGGGGTTCTTGGTCAGCACGGGCAGGTCTTGCAAGCGGATGCGCTTACCTTCTTCGCCGTGGCAGGAGGCACAGGAAAAATCATGTGAGCCGCCGCGCTGAAAGAACAGGCGCTTGCCCACTTCGTAAAAAGTTTTTTCTTGCGTGTGCGTTTGTGACAGGTTGAACTTGAGTCCCTTGGACTCGGCAGAAACCCAGGTGGCCAGGGCGGTCACATTGGCCATCTCGCCGCGGCCAAAAGGCGTCTTGGAAATCTCAGCGCCATTGAAGCCCTGTAGCGTTTCCATGCAACTGACCAGGCGCGACTCCAGGTCCTGCACGCGCTGCGTGTCGGCAAAAAAGCGTGGCAGCTCGACAAATGCACCTTTGACCACGCCCGGGCCCTTGCCCAGGTCGCACTTTTCAAGCGAGACTTTTTTCGGGCCGCGGGCTTGTTTCCAGAGGTCTTCCCCCTTGGCTTCAAACAGTTCAGCCGGGTTGCCGTCGGCCAGCATGGCGCGGTATTCATCAATGCCCTGGCTGGCGGTTTTTTGGGCTGTGGCCGGCGTCATGGCCAGTGCCATGGCGGCAGCGATGGAAAGGGGGAAAACAGTTTTCATGGTCACCTCGGTGTTTTTTCTTAAAACTCAAAAGGGTGAAGTTCCGGCTTCACCCTTTTTTGTTCGCTGCTGTATTGGTCAGGAAACGGTCGCTTCGTCGGTGCGGGTATCGCCCTTGTTGTCTTTCCAGGTCACAGCGACTTTGTCGCCTGCCTTGGCGCCCTTGATGGTGAATTGCATGAAGGGGTTCTTGGACACGGCGGGGCCCCACTCGGCGGCCAGCACTTGTTTGCCGTTGAGGTTGGCAGTCACCTCCTGGATGAACCAGGCCGGGACTGTCTTGCCGGCGGCGTCTTTGCGCTGACCGGACTCCATTTCGTGGCTCATGAGCACGCGAACAGTTGCTTTGCCGCCAGCGGCTTGGGCGCGAATGCGCATTGGATCTGCCATTTTTCTCTCCTGAATCTTGCGGTGAATGGGGTGGGAAGGGTCTGGGTGCCGGGCTTAACCGCCGCAGCCACCCAAGGTGACTTTCACTTCTTTTTTGGCCCACAGCGCTTTGCCGTCGGCCATGATGGCTATGGCGTAAACGTCGGAGGACTGACCCATCTTGGCGCGCGTGGAGAAGTTGGCTTCTACAGCGTCGCTGACATAAAAGGTGGCCACCAAGGTGGAAGGGTTCTTCTCAACCAGAATCAGCAGCTGCTTGACGCCGGGCAAGGTGGTGCTGGCGCCCAGTGGCACCACGGCGCCGTTCTCAGCAATGTCCGGACCGGTGATGGTGACGTCCTTGCTTTCGGCCATGCTGGTCGCGCCATAGGCTTTGGTCGCATCGGCCACGGTTTTGGCATCAAAGCCGGCTTTGTTGAAAGCGGCCAGAGCGAACTGGGGAAAGCCGGCTGAAGCCAGCAAGCCTGCCAGCACAGCGCTTTGCTTGAGTGTCTCGCGACGTGATTGCATCTGAAATCTCCTTTGTGACTGAATGATGCTAATGAAATTGGTTCAGAAGTTCAACGGGATTATCCCGAACTACTTGCTGGCGCCTTTGGAAATCCATTCGGCTATTCTCCGGGCGTCCGCCTCAGGCAAGGCCTGGGCCGGCATCGGGATCTGACCCCAGACGCCCACACCACCGGCCTTGATTTTGCCAGCGAGGTAATCCACCTTGCCGGCCTGCTTTTTGGCGATCTCAGTGAAGCCCGGACCGACGATCTTCTTGTCCATGCCGTGGCAGGCGGTGCAGTTGTTCTTGTTGAGCATTGCCACGATCGCTTTGGACTCGTTGTTGTCCGGCTTGGCGACTGTAGCAGGCGACGCGGTGGCCACCGCAGCCGGTGTGCCGGCCTTGGCTTCCGGCCGGCTGGTGTCAGCTCCGCGCTGCGGACCAACGATGCGGTTTTGCTCCGCCAGGTTGCCGTGCGCATTGCGGGCAAAGTCCGGCAACAAGGAAGCCACCATGGGTTCGGGTTTGCAGTCTTTCATGCAGATGGTGTTGGCCGTGTCGGGCTTGGGCACGCCACCAAACTCCTTGCCGGGCCACATGGCGTGCTGCGTGCTCATACCGTTGCGGTTGGGCATGCGGGCCTGCACCTCGGCGATGTTCTTGTCGGACAAAACATAGTTTTCAGGAACGATGTCGGCCAGGTTCAGCATGAATGCCGTCACGGCATAGACCTCTTCGGTGCTGAGCGTCTTGGGGTTGGTCCAGGGCATGGCCCGGTTGATGTAATCCCACAGGGTGGAGACCGTGGGCACCTTCATGATGGTGGTGCGGCCGGGATAGTCGCTGCGCGAGAGGTTGGCAACGCGGCCGGTCTTGATGTCCTGGGCCGTGGTGCCGCCTATCAAGGGGCTGAACACCTCATTGGACTCGCCGAACACGCCGTGGCACTGGGCGCATTTGGACTCCCAAACCTCCTGGCCCTTGGCCACTGAGCCCGAACCTGCGGGCAGGCCCTTGAAGTCGGGGCGCACGTCGATGTCCCACTTGGCGACTTCCTTGGGCGTGGCGTCGCGGCCCACGCCGGGGTATTTGCTGCCTTGTGCCGCGCCCAGGCCGGCTGCTGCCAGCAAGGCCGCCGCCATCAGTGCATTACGAAACCTGAACATTTTTCACCTCGCCGTTTTCCTGAACCAACCAGGACTGGATGGCGTTGTTGTGGTAGATCGAGCGGGTGCCACGCACGGCGCGCAACTGCTGGTAAGTGGCTTGCACATGGCCGGTCTCGTCTTGCGCGCGGCTTTGCAAAATGGCGGCTTTGCCGTCCCACACCCAGTCCAGGTTGAAGCGCGACAAGGCCTTGGACAGGACCGGGGTTTCCAGTCGAGCCTGGCGCCAGTTGCGCCCGCCGTCGGTGGAAACGTCCACCCGTTTGATCTTGCCCTTGCCCGACCAGGCCAGACCGGTGATGTTGTAAAAACCTTTGTCCAGCAGCACCTGACCGCCCGAGGGGGTGGTCACCACGCTTTTGACTTCCTGGAGGTTGGTGTACTGGCGGTGCTGGCCGCCGGGCTGCAAGTCCATGTAATGGATGGCTTCGTCTTTGGCCGCATAAGGCTTGTCGCCCACCTCGACCCGGCGCAGGTACTTGACCCAGCTCACGCCTTGCACGCCAGGCACCACCAGGCGCAAGGGATAGCCGTTTTCAGGGCGCAGCATTTCGCCGTTCTGGCCATAAGCCACCAGCACTTCACCCGAGGTGATCAGGCTCATGGGGATGGTGCGCGTCATGGACGAGCCGTCACCGCCTTCGGCCAGCACGAACTTGCCGTTTTTCAAGTCGGCACCGGCCAACTCCAGCAGGGTGATCAGGGGCACGCCGGTGAATTCGCTGCAAGACAGCATGCCGTGGGTGTACTGCACCGTGGGCACTGCCACATTGCCCCACTCAACCGCTGTGTTGGCGCCGCACTCGATGAAATGAAAGCGCGACACCGAAGGCAGGCGCATGATCTCGTCCACGGTGAACACCATGTTCTTTTTGACCATGCCGTTGACCATGAAGCGGTGCTTGGATGGGTCGATGTCCCACCAGCCCTGATGGTGCCGCTCAAAGTGCAGGCCGCTGGGCGTGACGATGCCGAACAGCGACTGCAGGGGCGCGAACGACACCGAGGCCTGCGTGGTCTGGGTCAGGCCCGGGCTTTGACGGCGTTGCAGATTGGCTTCGAATTTGGAGGGCTTGCCATAGCCTTCGACGGCCACACCCTGGCCCAGGCCTGTGGCATGTTCGGGCAGATTCAGGATGTTGGTGTCACCGCCTTCGCTGGGCACCGGGTTGCCTTGGGCCACGGCCATGGGCGCGACCGCGCCCGCAGCGGCTGCTGCAAATGCGCTGCGGATGAAATCGCGGCGGCCGTTTTTGGCCTCGGCAAAAACTTCTTTGATGCCGCTGCGCGTCAGGAAATTCTCGGGTGCTTTTTGCACCCGACCTGAATCAATGCTGTCTTCTTTCACACAAACTCCTGTTTTTGAGCTTAAGTTGATATATTCGTATGTGCTGATGCATACGATAATCGAAAAAGCTGAACCCAGGATGACGCCGGGCGTATCTTGTGATCAGGACAAACCCTGATCCATCACTTGAATTTGTAATGGTCCCGATTGAGCACTGCAGCCACCGAGCTGACCTCTTCCGGGAACAGGCCCAGATTGAGTTCGGTGTTGCATTGCTCGACCATGCCGCGCAAAAAGGCGGCACTGTTGATGCGACCGAGCGGCTTGTAGATGGCGCTGCCATCGCCGCCCACCTTGCTGACGTGGCAGGCCACGCAGTTGTTGTCGGCAATCAGTTTTTGGCCGAGCGGGATGTCGGCGTCCTTGAAGATGGCCGGCTGGGCCAGGGCACTGAGGGCCAGCGTTGCAACAGCCAGTGCGAGTGTGGATGACAAAGGGAGGTTCATGGGTGTTTCCGGTCAAGCCGCGTGCAATACCAGGTCACAGCGACTTGCGCCCGGTGGCCAGACGCTCTTCAAGGTAGGGGCCGTAAAAGTCGGGCAGGTAAGCGCCTTCCATGCGCTCGGCCACCTCTTTGCCGCCCGGCCCGAAAAACAGCAAGGTTGGCGTGATGGTGATCTTCCACTGGCGCGTCAGCTGGTCGTGCGTGGTGGGCTGGCCGGCAAAGTCCAGCACCTGTTGCTTGCTGCGCAGGTCCACCTGGACGATGACGGTACCCGCTTGGTGCATGGGCGAGAGGTGACTCTGGCGGGCTTGGCGGCAAAACACGCAGCCGTCCAGGCTGGCCATGACGATCAGGGGCTGCCGGTTTTTGAGGGCGCGGGCCAATTCGTCGGGCAGGGACTGTGCCGCCGGCAGACTGGCCCCGCCAGCGGGCTGGGTCAGCGCGGACAAGGGAGAGGCGGCCAGACAGGCTGCTGCCAGCCAGTCGCGGCGTCGCCAGTTGGGCGTTGGAAGTAAAAGAGATGAGGGTGACATGCGTTGCAAAAGAGGAGGCGGCTGGCACAGCGCCACAAGAATCCGGCCAGGAAAGTCAATGAATTATTGGGGGAATCCATGAATCTCGCAAGTTGGAGGGACAGCGCCACCTGGGTCGAGTCTTACGGTCATACCGCTGTGCTTGCCGCCGGGGGCGGCCTGATCGGCTTGTCTTTTGGTTTTCTGGCGCAGCGCTCGCGCTTTTGCCTGCGGGCTGCGGTCATCGAGTTCTGGCACCGCCGATTTGGCGACAAACTGTCGGTGTGGTTGCTGGCTTTTTCCTCAGCCGTCATCGGCGTGCAACTGATGGCACTGATGGGCTGGCTGGACACGGGCAATGCGCGGCAGATGTCGGCCAGAGGCAGCATCTCGGGGGCCCTCATCGGGGGCTTGCTGTTTGGTGTGGGCATGGTCATGACGCGTGGCTGTGCCAGCCGTTTGCTGGTGCTGTCGGCCAACGGCAATTTGCGCGCGCTGCTGTCCGGGCTGATCTTTGCCGTCACGGCCCAGGCCACGCTGGCTGGTGGCTTGTCGCCGCTCAGAAGCGCCATCAGCAGCTGGTGGACGGTTGAGGGCGGCGCTCAGCGTGATGTGCTGGCCCTGTTGGGTGTCGGCCATGGCGCGGGGCTGGTCATGGGCGGCGTCTGGCTGGCCGCCGCTTTGTATTTCGCCCTGCGCAGCCCGCAGCGCACCGTCTGGATGTGGCTGGGCGGCATTGGCACCGGCCTGATGGTGGCCGCCGCCTGGGGCTTTAGCCAATGGGTGGCCGCCGGGTCGTTTGACCCGGTGCAGATTCAGGGGCTGACCTTCAGCGGTCCTTCAGCCGAATGGCTGATGCGCGTGATGCAGTGGCCCGCGCCGGCGATCGGCTTTGACTTTGGCCTGATGCCGGGTGTCTTTTTGGGCTCTTTGATCGGCGCCCTGATCGGCAAGGACTGGAAGCTCGAAGGTTTCAGCGACGGCTACAGCATGCGGCGCTACATCGGCGGCGCCGTGCTGATGGGCTTTGGCTCCATGCTGGCAGGCGGCTGCGCCGTGGGCGCCGGCGTGACGGGTGGCGCCATCTTTGCACTGACCGCTTGGCTGAGCCTGGCCGCCATGTGGGTGGGCGCCGGTCTGGCCGACCGCTGGCTGGACGGCGGGCCAGAGGTTTCACGGCGCACCGCGACAGGCCTGAAGCAGCCCTGATGCAGCGCCTAAACGCAGCAGGGCCCGGGTTTATTTGCCGCTGAGGTACTCGGCCACGGCAGCCATCTCGAGCGGCGACATCTTGCTGGCAATGGCATGCATCACCGCGTTGTCATTGGTGCGCTCGCGTTGGTTGAATTGCTTGAGTTGGGTTTCGGTATAAGCCGCGTACTGACCCGCCAGCCGGGGCAGGGCCGTGGTGCCTTTGGCCGCTGCGCCGTGGCAGCTGGCGCAGGCGGCCAGACCGCTGAACTTGTTGCCGTTGTGATAAATATACTGACCGACCGCCGCCAGACCGGCGTCTTTGGGCGGCTCTGCCGGCGCGGCCTTGCTTTCAAAAAACTTGCCCAGCGCCACCATTTCGTCGGGCGTCAGTTTGGCCACCATGTCAGCCATGGCGGTGCTTTTACGCTTGCCTGATTTGAAGTTTTCCAGTTGCTTGGCGGTGTATTCCCAGTGCTGCCCGGCCAGGCGGGGAAAGACTTCGCTAGAGGACTCGCCTTCAGCGCCGTGGCACATGAAGCAGACGCCACCCACAATTTTTTTAGCGCGGGCTTCGTCGGCTTGCGCCCAGGCCGATGTGCCCAGCAGCGTGCTCAGCGCAAGAGCCGCGAACCGGGCCCAGTGTGTGCATGGTGGCATGCTCAGCCTCAAAAAAATAATTAAAAAAACGCCGCGAGCCTTGCGGCAGCGGCGCTGTTTCAAAAGAACATCAGCCCAGCGTATCGGCCCAGATGTTGCGGGCCCAGGACAGCGCATAGCGGCCTTCAAGCTCGTTGGCGGCGCTCGACACGCCGCCGGAACCCGGCACCGTGAGCATGGTTTTCTTTTCGGCATCGTAGCGGTGCACGCTGGCCACATGGACCACGTCTTCCGAGCTGACAAAGCTGTAGCAGGTGTTGTTGTAGATCGGCATGTTGTTGACTTGTAAGCCCGTCAACAAAGCCACCACGGCAGCCGCACAGGTCTTGCCATGCTGGTTGGCCATGTGGCCCGACTTGGGCATACCCGGGGCGATCTGGATCGAGTCACCCAGCACGTGCACGTTTTTGGCCGCCTTGGACTCGAAGGTCAGGAAGTCCACTTCGCACCAGCGCTTGTTGGCCGTGGCCAGCCCGGCGTTGACCGCAATGTCGCCGGCCCGCATGCTCGGGATAACGTTGAGCACGCTGGCCTTGAGGTCATCGTTGAACTCGAACTTCAGGGTTTTGGTGGCCACATCGACGTCGGTGACATTGTGTTTGCCGCGGTACTCGACGATGCCTTTGTAGCGCTCGGCCCAGGCCTTCTTGAACAGCGGACCCTTGGAGGTCACGTCTTCGTTGGCGTCCAGAATTAGAACCTTGCTTTTGGGCTTGGCTTTGCTGAAGTACTCGGCCACCTGGCAGGCGCGCTCGTAGGGGCCGGGCGGGCAGCGGTACGGGGCCAGCGGGATCGACATGGCGAACACGCCGCCGTCAGGCATGGCCATCAGTTGCTGGCGCAGCGTCA
>JBIKHR010000277.1:0-3981 GCA_044362035.1 Polaromonas sp.
CATAAAATCCGCCATTCAGCTATTTTTAACCGGAGTCTTCCATGCCTAAAAAAATCCGAGTCGAAGCCGACAGGTGCGCACCTAAACCCACTCTTGCTCCAGGCATGACCCGCACTGCCGGCCACGGCCAGAAAGTCAGCCTTGAGCGCGGTTCATGGACCCGCAGCAAGAAAAACCCGGGCAAGCGCCCCAGCAAAGGCGGTTAATCCCCCTGCGGGTGCGGCCCTGGCGCCGCGCTCTGCCTACAGCGGTCTGCCCTTTGGCAGGCCGTTTTTTTTGGCTGGCTGCCGTGTCTGCGCGGCCTTAACGCCGGTGCTGCAGAAAAAACGCCAGCATGGCGGCCGAGGCGTCCGGCCCGTGCGGGTCGGTGAAACTGCCTTCAGGATGCCCGCCAGACCAGGCGTGCGGCCCGGACTCGACCGACCAATATTCGACATAGCTGCGGCCGGTGTCCCTGCGGTAAACCGTGCGCAGGGCCTGGCGCAGCTCGCCGGTGGCGGCCGGCAGGGTTTGCGGCTGAACGCTGCGTTGCAGGGTGACGCCCGATGCGGCCAGCGCTGCGGCGGCGGCCTTCACAATGCGCTCGCTGTTGTCGGGGTGAACGGTGTCGTCCGCGCTGCCGTGAAAGACGATAGTCGGCATCACGTCCTCCAGCGCGGCCGGATCGCCGGGAGCGTGTGGGTGGCCGCCGTGGCGCATGGCCTTGAAAGCCGACATCACGTCATGCGCCGCGCCGGGCGGCAGGCCGGAATGAACGCCGACCGCAGCGAACAGGCGCGGATGGTGCGCCGCAACGATGGCGGCCATGGCGCCGCCCGCCGACAGGCCGGCGATGTACACCCTGGCAGCGTCCACCGGGTAGCGGCTGATGATCAGCTGGGTCAGCGCCGCCAGCATGGCCGGTTCGCCGGCATGCGGGCCCTGGTGGGCGATGTCATACCAGTTCCAGCAGCGCATCTGGTTGGCTGTGGTCAGCTGCTCCGGGTACAGCACCATGCAGGGGGTTTGGGCGGCCAACTCGTTCATGCCTGTGCCCCGGGCAAAGTCGGGTGCGTCCTGCTGACAGCCGTGCAGCATCACCAACAGTGGCAAGCGCGGAGCACTGTCCTCCAACGTCACCGCCTGCGGCGGTACATACAGGTTAAAGCCGTAGCGCTCGCCTTCAAACTCGAACACCTGGCGGGTGAAGGCGGCGCGGCGTGGTTGGGGTGAAGCCGGGGCCAATCGCGTTTCGGGCGCATCGCTGGTGATCAGGGGCAGACTTGCCGGGGCCGGCGAGTCGGTCAGCAGCATGCCGGCCTCGCCTTGCCAGACACGCCTGAACTTGCGCGTGGCGGCCGCAGCCCAGCGGGCCATGGGGGACGGATGGTCGACATCACCGGATTGGCTCATCCACCAGGGCATTGATCAGACTCCAGGCTGCATTGCTGCGATGAAAGACAGAATACGCCCATTTCGTGGCGCCAGCCGGAGCCTCTGCGGTGACTGCGCTGCAGGGCGCGTCTCTTTGGTGATTTTTGGGCAGAATTGTTCACCGATGAATCATTTCATCCAGCTACCATCAGGGTATGAACAAATGCAGTTTTTTGGCATGACAAACCGTGCCCCGGACGACGAGCTCAAGCGTCTACAGGATGCGCTGAACGTCAGCGAGGCGCGCTTAAGTGAGCTTGCTGAAAATATCGAGGACGTTTTTTACAGCCGCAACGCCACCACAGGAGAGTTGTTTTATATCAGCCCGGCCTGCGAAGGCCTGACCGGTCGTGATCTGCAAAGTTTCTATGACAAACCGGGCCGTTTTCTGGCCACCGTGCATCCGGACGACCTAACGGCTGTCAAGGCGGCCGCTGAAGCCACTTTGGGCGGGCTGAAAACACAGATTGAGTGCCGGCTGATCAAGCCCGGCGGTGAGATCGTCTGGGTTAGCCATTACGCGCATCTGGTGGGCGACCGCGTGCTGGGTACGCTGCGCGATATCACCGCACGCAAACTGGCTGACGCCAAGTTGGCCCGCAGCACGCGCGCCCTGAAGTTGCTCAGCCAGAGCAACCGTGCCTTGACGCGCATGGAAGACGAGTTGCAATTGCTCGGCGAGATTTGCCGGCTGGCTGTCGAAGTGGGTGGCTACCGCATGGCCTGGGTCGGCTACGCCCGCAATGACGCATACCGCAGCGTCGAGCCCATGGCCCATGCTGGCCATGAGGCGGGCTACCTGCGCAGCCTGCGCCTTAGCTGGGCTGAGGAGCCTGCCGGCACCCCGGGTTCTGCATGCGACGCGATCCGCCGCAATGAAGTGTGCGAGTCTTCCGATCTGCAAGATGAACCCAGTGATTTCCCCCCGGCTCAGCAGGCTCTGGCCCGTGGTTATGGCAGCGTGCTGGCTTTGCCGCTGCGCCTTGGCGGCCAAACCCTGGGCGTGCTGGTGCTGTATTCGGTCGAGGCGCAGGCGGCCCGTATCGAAGAGATCAGTCTGCTGCAGGAGTTGACAGACAACCTGAGCTTCGGCATCGAAAATATACGCTCGCGCTTATGGCGCACCCGCATGGAGAAGGCGGTTGAGCAGGTGGCTGCGGGTGTGTCTGTGCAGGGCGGCGGCAATTTCTTTGAAATGCTTGTGCGCAACATGTCCGATGCCATGGGCGCGAACGGCGCTTTTGTAGCGCGTGTGTTGCCTGGTGACCCGCTGCTCGGGCGCAGCGTGGCTGCTGTGGTCAATGGCCAAATGTTGCCGCAGTTTGACTATGCCATAGCGCTGGCACCTTGCCGTGAGCTGGCGCACTCCGCCAGCCCCAGCCTGATCCTGCCGGAGAATGTGCAAGCCTTGTACCCTGAAGCTCAGCTGAGCGCGTTCGGAACTCAGGCCTATGCCGGCCACAGGCTGGAAAATTCGGAGGGGCAGCTGGCCGGTGTGCTGGCGTTGCTGTTCCGCGAGCCGCTCAAACAAAGCCAGATGGCCCTGTTGCATTCGACGCTGCAGATATTTGCCTCACGCGCCTCGGCCGAACTCGAGCGCTTGCAAGCTGACATGGAAATTCGCCACCTCAATGCCAGCCTGGAAGACCGTGTGCAGCAGCGCACGGCCGAGCTCAAGCTGGCCAACCAGGAGCTGGAGAGTTTTTGCTATTCGGTCTCGCATGACCTGCGCTCTCCGCTGAGCGCGGTCGATGGCTTTGCCGGCTTGCTGGAAATGTCGCTCGAGTCCCTGCCCGAATCTCAGATCGGCAAGAGCCTGCACTTTTTGCAGCGCATCCGTTCAGGCGTGGTGCAGATGGGCGAGCTGATCGATGCCTTGCTGTCGCTGGCCAGGTTGTCCCGCGAGCCGCTTCGCCGGGAGCAGGTGGACCTCAGCGCGCTGGCCGCAGAGCTGCTGCAGTCCTGCCGCGAGCGCGATCCCGCACGCGTTCTCGAGTCGCACATCGAGCCTGGCCTGCTGGCCACCGGTGACCACCGGCTGCTGCGCCAGCTCCTTGACAACCTGCTGGGCAACGCCTGGAAGTTCAGCGCGGGCCAGCCGGTCACGCGCATCAGCTTTGCTGCCGAGCCACAGGCCAATGGCCAGCCGGTTTATGTGGTGCGTGACAACGGTGCCGGTTTCAATATGGCCCACGCTGAAAAGCTCTTCGGCCCTTTTCAGCGCCTGCATTCGCCTTCGCAGTTTGAAGGCACCGGCATCGGCCTGGCCACCGTGCAGCGCATCGTGTCGCGACATGGCGGGCGCGTCTGGGGCGAATCGGTGGTGGGCGAGGGTGCGACTTTTCGCTTCACGCTGGGCACTGATGAAGCGGACAAGCCAGAGCCCGGCGACCTCAAAGCCTGATCAGCAGCTCGGGCTGGAAGTTTTTTTGTTCGCCCTTGCGCGCATAACCCAGCGGGTTGGCCACCACGCGGCAGCCTTGGCTGACGTAGTCCTGCGGGCAATGCAAATGGCCATGCAGCCACAGCTGCGCTGAGGGCAGCAGATCGTCGAGCGCATTGCAAAAA
>JBIKHR010000278.1:0-3967 GCA_044362035.1 Polaromonas sp.
ACTTGATCTTTTTCTCGATCTCCTCGATGTCCGCGCCCTCTTCGCCTTCGCCCAGTTCTTTTTGAATGGCCTTGACTTGCTCATTCAGGTAAAAATCGCGCTGGTTTTTTTCCATCTGGCGCTTGACGCGACCACGGATTTTTTTATCGACGTTCAGGATGTCCACTTCGCGCTCGAGCTGCTCGTAGAGGTTTTCGAGGCGAGCCTTGATGTTGTCCAGGTCGAGCACGACTTGCTTGGCGTCCAGCTTGAGCGGCAGGTGCGCGGCAATGGTGTCGGCCAGTCGGCCGGCGTCGTCAATGCTGGAGATCGAGGTCAGGATCTCAGGCGGGATTTTCTTGTTGAGTTTGACGTAGAGGTCAAACTGCTGCATGACCGCGCGGCGCAGGGCTTCGACTTCGCTGGTCTTGTCACCGGGCAGCGCCACTTCGGGCTCGACAGGCGTCACATTGCTGGTGAAGTGCAGCTCGCCGTCTTCAATCTTGTTGACCTTGGCACGTTGCTGGCCTTCAACCAGCACCTTGACGGTGCCGTCGGGCAGCTTGAGCATTTGCAGGATGGTGGCGATGCAACCCACGCTGAACATGTCCTCGACCGAGGGCTCGTCCTTGGCGGCAGCTTTTTGAGCCACCAGCATGATGCGGCGCTCGGCCTCCATGGCAGACTCAAGCGCCTTGATGCTCTTGGGCCGGCCCACAAACAGCGGGATGACCATGTGGGGGAACACCACCACGTCGCGCAGCGGCAACAAGGGCAGGTCGATAGGGGTAGAAGGCAGGGTAATTTGTCCGGACATATCAACCTTTAAGGTTAGCCCTGCTCGTTAAGGCTCGGCAGGGACAGGCACATTCACCAGACTTGAGGGGCAAAGCTGGCATTTCAAGCCAGCCCGCCTCCACGGATGTGTATCAGGCTTTCTTGGCAGCCTCGTGGTAGACCAACAAGGGCGGCTGATTCTCTTCAATGGTGGACTCGTCCACCACCACTTTTTCAACATTGCTGACGCTGGGCAACTCGTACATGGTGTCAATCAGCGACTGCTCGAGGATGGAGCGCAGACCGCGGGCGCCGGTCTTGCGGGCCAGCGCCTTGCGGGCAATCGCCTTGAGCGCCGAAGGGCGGATCTCGAGGTCCACACCTTCCATGGCCAGCAACTTGCTGAATTGCTTGACCACGGCGTTTTTGGGCTCGGTCAGAATTTGCACCAGCGCGTCCTCCGTCAACTCGGCCAGCGTAGCAACCACAGGCATGCGGCCGACCAGCTCGGGGATCAGGCCGAACTTGATCAGGTCTTCAGGCTCGACATCCTTGAAGGCTTCGGTCAGGCTGCGCGTCTTCTTGCTTTTGACCGATGCGCCAAAACCGATGCCCGAGGCTTCGGTGCGGCTTTCAATGACTTTTTCGAGCCCCGAGAAAGCACCGCCGCAGATGAACAGGATATTGGTGGTGTCCACCTGCAGGAAGTCTTGGTTGGGGTGCTTGCGCCCGCCTTGCGGCGGCACCGAGGCCATGGTGCCCTCGATCAGCTTGAGCAGCGCCTGCTGCACGCCCTCGCCCGACACATCACGCGTGATGGACGGGTTGTCAGACTTGCGCGAAATCTTGTCGATCTCGTCGATGTAGACGATGCCCTGCTGGGCGCGCTCGACCTCGTAGTTGCAGCTTTGCAGGAGCTTCTGGATGATGTTCTCGACGTCTTCGCCGACATAGCCGGCCTCCGTCAGGGTGGTGGCGTCGGCCATGACGAAGGGCACGTTGAGCGTGCGCGCCAGAGTTTGCGCCAACAGGGTCTTGCCCGAACCGGTGGGGCCGACCAGCAGGATGTTGCTCTTGGTCAGCTCGACATCGTCTTTCTTGGCCTTGTCTTTGTGGCGCAGGCGCTTGTAGTGGTTGTACACCGCCACCGCCAGGGTGCGCTTGGCCGGTTCCTGACCGATGACATAACCGTCGAGCGTGGCCTTGATCTCTGCCGGCGTGGGCAGGTCGCTTCTAGCCTCTTTGGATTCGTCGCCGGCGGGCAGCTCATCGCGAATGATTTCATTGCACAGGTCAATGCATTCGTCGCAAACGAATACCGACGGACCGGCAATGAGTTTTTTAACCTCGTGCTGACTCTTTCCACAGAATGAGCAGTAGAGCGTTTTTTCGCTGGAAGAGCCTTTTTTCTCGGCCATGGGGTGATACCTTTTCGCATGCCCTTCAGGGGGCGGTCTGCCAATAACTGTGACTCAATGATAACCAAAGAAAAACGGCGTTTTCCGAAACAGAAAACGCCGTTGCCCGGTACCTTTCGGCATGCCGATCAGGGGCGCTTGGCAATGACCTCGTCGATCAGGCCGTATTCCTTGGCATCGTCAGCAAACATGAAGTAGTCACGCTCGGTGTCACGCTCGATGCGCTCGATGCTCTGACCTGTGTTGCCCGCCAGGATGCGATTGAGCTGGTCGCGGGTTTTCAGGATGTCGCGGGCATGAATTTCAATGTCCGTGGCCTGGCCCTGGGCGCCGCCAGAAGGCTGGTGAATCATGACGCGCGAGTTGGGCAGTGAAAATCGTTTGCCCTTGGTGCCGGCCGACAGCAAGAAAGCACCCATGCTGGCCGCCATGCCAATGCACAGCGTGGACACATCCGGTTTGATGAACTGCATGGTGTCGTAAATCGCCATGCCGGCGGTGACAGAGCCGCCCGGTGAGTTGATATAAAAAGAGATGTCCTTGTCCGGGTTTTCACTCTCCAGAAACAGCAACTGCGCCACCACCAGGTTGGCTGTCTGGTCATTGACCGGGCCAACCAGAAAGATCACACGTTCTTTGAGCAGGCGCGAGTAAATGTCATAAGAGCGCTCGCCACGGCCAGACTGCTCGATGACCATGGGCACCATGCCCAGACCTTGGGTTTCCTGCCGGGGGGCGGCGCCGTAGCTGTAGTTTGCAACCATTGTGTTTTTCTCCAGAGATGGAAGTACTGTACCTAAAAATAAGCTGGGGCCTGCGCCGCAAAGCACAAGCCCCAGGCTTGGTCAAGTGAATTTGAGTTGCTTAGTTCTGAGCCATCAATTCGTCAAACGAAATGTCTTTTTCGCTGACCTTGGCCTGGGCCAGCACGAAGTCGGTGACATTGTTTTCAATGACCACGGCTTCGACTTCGGCCATGCGGCGGTTGTCGCCCAGGTACCAGCGCACCACTTCCTGGGGCTTTTCGTAGCTGGCGGCCAGCTCTTCAATGTGGGCTTTGAGCTGGTCGGGCTTGGCTTGCAACTCGTTCTTGCGCACCAGTTCGGCCACCACCAGACCCAGGCGCACGCGCTTTTCAGCTTGCGGTCGGAAGATGTCGTCGGGAATCGGCGCTTTGTCGGCGTCCTTGATGCCGCGTTGCTTGAGGTCAGCGCGGGCGGCTTCGATCATGCGATCGAGTTCAGCTTGCACGCTGGACTTGGGCAGATCGAGTTCAGCGGTGGCCACCAGCGCGTCCATGACAGCGGTCTTGTTGCGGGCCAGCAGGCGGAACTTGACTTCGCGCTCAAGGTTTTTGCGGATGTCCGTGCGCAGGCCTGCAACGCTCTCGTCAGCAATGCCCAGCGACTTGGCCAGGGCTTCGTTGACTTCGGGCAGGTTGGCGGCTTCGATCTTGTTCACGGTGACCAGGAAGTCAGCCTGTTTGCCGGCCACGTCTTTTCCATGGTAGTCGGCCGGGAAGCTCAGGGGGAAAGTCTTGCTTTCGCCCGACTTCATGCCGCGCACGGCGTCTTCAAACTCCTTGAGCATCTGGCCTTCGCCGACCAGGAACTGGAAGGCTTCGGCTTTGCCGCCGGGGAAGGTTTCGCCGTCGATCTTGCCTTCAAAGTCGATGGTCGCGCGATCGCCGTCCTGGGCGGCGCTGTCCATGGGGCGCTGGGCGAAGGTGCGGCGCTGCTTGCGCAGGATGTCCACGGTCTTGTCGATGGCGGCGTCGCTGACTTCAGCGCTGA
>JBIKHR010000043.1:0-12933 GCA_044362035.1 Polaromonas sp.
GTAGCACAGCAGCGGGCTGGGCATGAGCTGGTCAAGCAGGTCCAGCGCCTCGGTCTGCAAGGCACTCAGGCGCGGCACTTCGGGGAAATCGCGCTGCGCGGCATCGGTGTTTTTGCGGTTGGTGCGCGCCACAAAAAATTCTGGATCATCGCCAAAAATGGGGCAGCGGTAAAACGGCGGCTGCGACGGGTCTTGCGTGCCCTGGTAACTGTGGAAAAAAGGTTGCTGCAAGACCGCCATCAGGTCCGGTCGCAAGCGCTGCACCTCGCGGCGCAGTTGCATGGAACTGATGACCATGCTCATGCCGCCGCTTTTAGCGGTGCGCCGGCACAAGAGGCCCACCACGTCGCAGGAGTCCTGGTGGAAGTCCAGGCCGGCGTTGGTGTTGTAACCGCGCCCACCCTTGACCTTGTAGTCACCACCCTCGTCACGCACATCATTCATCACCTGGCTGGCGCGGTTTTGCGTGCGGCCCACCCCCATGTACAGGCTCATGCCCCAGTAAGCCAACCGGGTGTCGGCCTCACTCCACCGGTCCACCGGAAAGCCCTTCACGAGACACATGCCAAAGCCGGTCTGCGTGGTGGCGATGGCGCGCTCCAAAGCCGTACGAGAGGCATCAGTCAGCGGAAAGTCGGCCTGCGCCATCGCCAGCAGCGGTTTGTTCACACGCTTGGCGTGCGCCAAGGCCTGGTCAAAACCCTCGACCTCGGCGGCACTCAGGCGCTGAATCCAGGAGGCGTCCTGACGGACTTCTTCAGCCGTCCAGGCCCTGGGGCCAAGGGTGTTTGCGCTTTTCATGGGGTTCATTCTGGTGACTTTGGTGTATAGAGACAAGGCCGCATGCCGGCCCGATGGGACGATGTTAATACGGTGGGTTTGCACAGGCCGCACCGCCTTACGCCGATGGGAAAACACCTCTTGTCCGGGCCACCGCCTGCGCCACCGAGTCCGCCGTCACGGCAGAAAGCGTCCAGCCCAAATGCCCGTGGCCCGTGTTGTAAAACACATTGGCCATGCAGCCCTGGCCCACGCGCGGCAGCATGTTGGGCATCATGGGCCGCAGGCCGGCCCAGGGCACCACGTGGCGGGTGTTGATGCCGGGAAAGCATTGGTTCACCCACTGCGTCAGCGGACGGATGCGGTCGGCCCGTATGTCCTTGTTGTAACCATTGAACTCGGCCGTGCCCGCCACCCGAAAACGGTCTTGCCCCAGGCGGCTGGTGACCAGCTTGGTTTCGTCGTCGAGCAGGCTGACGATGGGTGCGGCAGCTTGGCTTTGCGCGTCCGGCAGGTTGACGGTGATCGAATACCCCTTGACCGGGTAGATGTTGACCCGGTCGCCCAATTGCGCGGCAAAGCGGCGGCTTTCCACGCCGGCACACACCACCATGCCGTCAAATGAATGCACCACATTCTCGTTTCCGTTGTGCACGGTCACGCTGGCTTGCTTGCCGTCGCTGTGCAGTGCCACCACGTTTTGCTCGTACAGGCAATTCACACCCAGGCGCGCACTGGCTGCGGCCATGCCAAAGGTGAACTTGTGAATATCGCCCGTGGAGTCACTCTCAGTGAAATAGCCACCGTAAAAGTTGCCAGCCAGCGTGGGCTCAATCGCTTTCATCTCTGTTGGCGTCACCGAGCGGCGCGGCAGGCCGCCCTCGGCCAGCAGCTTGGAGACTTCACCCGCGTGGTCAAAGCCTTTTTTGTCGCGGTAAATGTGCAGGATGCCTTCTTTTTTCAGGTCAAAGTCCACGCCCTCGGCCTGCGCCCAGGCAAACAGGTGTTCACGTGCGGCCACGGCCATGCGTGCGGTCTCAATGGTGTTGCGGCGGTAGTGGGGCAGGTTGCTGATGAACTCGGCAAACCAGCTCAGCTTGTGCCAGCTTGGCTTCGGGTTGACCAAGAGCGGCGCGTCGCTCTTGAGCATCCATTTGATGCCCTTGAGGATGGTGGACCAGTGGTTCCAGACCTCGGCGTTCGACGCTGACAACTGCCCGCCGTTGGCAAACGAGGTTTCCATCGCGGCGTAGCGGTTTTTCTCGAACAGGGTGACTGCAAAGCCGCGCTTGGCCAGTGCGTAAGCGGTGGTGACACCCGTGATGCCGCCACCAATGACTGCGATTGATTTCATGACTCAGACTTTCAAACAGTCAGGGAATAGAGCACGCGCGCGCACCATGCACGGCGTACGCCCCCTCTGTTTGGAACCTGAGAGATTCATGGCCAGCCCGGGTGGGGCTGCGCCACTTGCTCCTGCGGTGTGCCGGGCGACTAGCTTCGGCAACTCTTCAGAGTGCAGTGAGGTGACCGGTCCTTTTGCCTGAGAGTTTCCGGGGCGGTTGCTCCTTCGGCGCTGCGGGCATCAAGCCGGCAGTCTCTCCCGATCACCAATGATTCAATTCAACGATCTAAACCAGGAAACATTGCGTTAGCAACACCCCGGTCCGTTTTAAAACCAGCGGACTGTGCTTGAAAACGCAGGCCCGATTGTGCATCAAGCGCCGCCGGTGTTGGCTGACGCCGCTCAAAGCAGCGTGATGTGCGCGCTGCCGCTCAGCACCGGCCGGCACAAGATCTTGTAGCCGTCCGCATCAAAGCCGGCGGCCATCACGTCCAGCGCGCGTGCCTGCGCCACATTAGCTGCACTGCCCAGGTAACACCAGTTGCGAACCACATGCACCTGGCAATGGTCTTCATGGCGCTCTGTCAAACCGATGGCCCCCGGGTAGGGCCAACAGGCCACGCGCAAACCTTCCAGGCTGGTAAACAGACGCTGGCTATGCGCCTCTGAGCTTTCATCACCCCGACAAACGCCGGCACACAGCTTGATGGTGGCGCGAAAACAGGCACGCCCCGGCGCGAGCTTTTCCAGACCCAGTGCGCCGTAGCAAAGCCGGTGCTGGTCTGCCAACTGATGCAGCCCTTCAATGGCGGCATGGCGGCTGGCGTACAGCCCATACAAAGATGACTCGGTGGCGAAATTGACGTCTTTTGAATAGACGACTTCAGGCTGACCGTCCACCACGCGCAAGGAGCACAGCTGCCGGTTGCGCCGCAGTTTCTGGTTCAGCAGCGGCTGCTGCTGTTTGATGAGGCTGGCTTCGAGCAACAGCGCACCGATTTCACCGGCCGTGCGGATGTGGCTGATGCGGCGTGTTTGCCGGAGCAAATTGGCCTCTTCAGGGTTGCGCAGGTGCGACAGCACCCTGCTGCGCAGATTGACGCTCTTGCCGATGTACAGCGGCAGCGCGTCCTCTTCCCCGTGAAACACATACACCCCGGGCACCGACGGCAGACCCTTGGCGATGTCACGCAAATGGGCTGGGTAATCAAAAGGAGTCGTCGGGTCAAAGTCCGGATGGCGCTTGGCGGGCATGGCGGCAGTGTAGAAGTGGTTGGACAGGCTTTGAAGTCTTGCCCTTGTTAGTTGAACAAAGCCCCGACCGGGTTGAAGCAGCTGAGCAATTCAGGCGGTGCTTGTGGAGCTCTGCCCTGGATGTAACGGCGTATTAGGCTTGCAGCATGCCAAGGCGCGGTTGTGCCGCTCCAGATGGCACCCTCCATCACGCTGATGCGCTCTGGGGCACTGGTGAGCAGCACGACTGCGGGATTGAGCGTCGCAAACTCAACTTCGGCCAGCAGCCATTGGCCTTGTTGTTGCAAGCCCAGCAAACGCGCTTGCCGGGAGTCGGGCGGGCTGAAGTTCCGGATCGCATGAAGAGCGCTGCCCGCCTGCGCACTGTTGACCTCCACGGTCTGGACATCACCGCACCGGCGCAGCATGGCGTTGGTCTGGTTGAGAAGCATGCCCGCCACATCATGTTTTTTGCCCTGAAAGCTCAGGAAATAACTGCCGTCCTGGCGCTCGATGTCCACATGCGCCCTGATCACACCCAAGGCAGTCAGCACCAGCAAGGTGATAGCGACGTTTTTTTTCACAGTGCCTCGCGGTTCATTTCTTCAGGCAGATCCTCTTTGAGTTCAATCCCTTCGTGTTGCGCCACCATTTCCAGCGCACGTTCAAAAAGCGCACGCGCAGAGCCAGAGACCGAACTCAGGTAAGCATGAAGGTGCGCGTCTTCAGAGGATTTGCTAAGGCACTCGTGGCTGTACTGCTCAAAGCTGGCCAACTGCAGAATGATTTCTGCAACATGGCGAGGGCACTCACAAAGCACATCGGTAGAGATGCCTGCGGCCCGCATCAAAACGCTGTCGCTGTACTTGCGCGGGGGAATCAGGGTCCCCGAAGCCGACAGGCTTGCCGTTTTTTCGGCATTCACCAACAGGACGGATTTGATGAGCTCTGACAAATCAGAGTCAGAAATGGGCTCCCGTCGAACCAGCACGCCCGATCGCTTCATCGCCTCGATGGTTTTTTCCTGGCCGAAGTTGTAGAACACCATGACTTGAAGCGCCTGGCAGGTCTTTGCCAACTGATCGATATCCACTTCAATGCCCGCATGCAATGAATTGATTTTGATCAGCAGAACCTGCGGACGCTGCGAAAACGAAGACGCCAACGCACTCTGCAAGTCATCAAAAATTGCCGTGACCCTGATCACAGGCGCATCAAAACCCAGCGTGAATTTTTTGGACTCGATTCGTCCGGCCAAGGTCAAGCCGACGACAGCCAAGGAGACTGAATCGCTTTGCAAATCCTTGCGCGCCCTGCTCATGTCAGAGGTCTGCTGCTGTTGCAACAAATTATTGAGGGCCTGAGTAGATAGCTTGGCAATGCGGCTGATGGTGTGGCCCTGCTCTGTGAGCCGCTTGAGCAGCGTGGCTTTAAGCACATCCTCCTCGGTGTAGAGGCGGTGCTGACCCTGGGATTTATGCGGCACAAAAGTCGCGTATCTGGTCTCCCACGCCCTCAGGGTGGGCGTAGGGACGCCACTCAGACTGGCTACAGCGCCAATTTTGTGAAGCGGCAAGTTGAGCTTGCGATTTTCAATCATGGGCAATCTGCATAGGTATTGAATAGATAAATCAGAATAATTGCGCAATTATTGAGATTTTACGGGCATACATGGTAACTTAAGGGTCTTAAATATCTATTCAAGAAAATAAATTGTTAGACAAACAAACATTGCATGCCCTCGAGCTTGTTGCACACATTGCCTGTGCCCCGGCCCAACAGTCCATGACCACCGCCACCCTCGCCAGGCAACTGGGCTTGTCCATCACCTACGTGGAGGGGCTGATGAAGCTGCTCAAGCGCGGCGATCTGCTTCAAGCGCACCGTGGACCTGGTGGTGGTTATCAGCTTCAAAGACCGGTTGAAGACATTTCTGCTGGCGACGTGGCAAGGTGTTTTGCGCAAAAAGAAGCGGGAGTCCCACGCGCTGATGCCAGCGCTGAACCCAGTGCAGAACGGTTGGCAGTGAACCAGCTAAGCGTGCAATTTGACGAGTTCACTCAGCATTTCTTACAGGCCTATCCCATGACGGCCATTGTCGATGCCATGGACCATCCCCCCGTTGCAAAGACATCCAGCGGCTTTAGCCTGCATTTGAAAGACCTGCCGAAAAACACCTTGCCGTCAGCACCCAACTCGGTATTTGATTTGTGCAACTTCACCCACCATCAGGCGTCCTACGGCGGGGTGCTTAGATGACTGTTGAAAACGTTGACCGACTTGCTGATCTGTCGCAAGGTGATATTTCCGCAGTCATTCAAATGGCCTGGGAAGACCGGACCTCTTTCGAGACCATTCATGAACGCATCGGTTTGTCGGAATCAGATGTGATCCGCCTGATGCGCAGCGAATTGAATCCCGGCTCGTTCATTGTGTGGCGCATGCGAATG
Organism: Polaromonas sp.; assembly: GCA_044362035.1. GTDB lineage: Bacteria > Pseudomonadota > Gammaproteobacteria > Burkholderiales > Burkholderiaceae_C > Polaromonas. Next base: position 5,809 of record JBIKHR010000043.1, read on the forward strand.
AAAGGCCGCGCCACCAAGCACCGCGCTATGCGAAGTCCAGACATGAAATACGCTGACCGCGACATTGCGGATCACCGACGAGCCAATTGCTAACCCGCACAACACTGGAAAAATCCAATGACCGACATGAAAACAAAAAAAAATCTGGCCGTCAAAGCCAAGGACAAGATGGCCAAGGTTTACGTCGTTGGCGCACTGATTTTCTCTGCCATTCTGGTGATTGCACTTGTGGTGTCCAAAATCAATTTGACCAACTAGCACTTCAACCGCGCCTTGCTTCGCTAAGGCTTGATAGCAGCTGCCGAAGCTGCAGGAATGACCGCACCGGTGAGCACAGACATACCGGCATCCAGCGCAATGCTCTGCGTGACCTGGTCGGCTGACAAAGCCCTGCCGCCGCATTCTGTCTTGATGTCGTTGGCCGTCAAATGGTCGGCCGTGCTCAAGCCCACATTGGCAAAAAGGACCGGAACCAAAAGCACAGGCCCCGCAATGATCAACAAGGCCGGGCCCGCCATCGTCTTGATGGTCTTCAAGTCATCATGCAGCCAGGCGTTTTGGCGGGCGTTCTGGCAGGCCGGCGAATTGAACACTTCACCCTGGTGGCTCAGGTCTGCAACGGCGGTAGATGAATGGCTGGCGCAACCCTGCAAGACAAGGGCGCCAATGACCAGCATTTGACGACTTGTGACCATGGAGCGAATATAGCCGAGGTCAGGCTTCGTTTGGAATTGCGGGAATGGGTAGAGCTAGAGCTGAGATGGGGATCTGTTTCACATTGGTCAAGGGCAGGCCTTTCATGACAGAAATATGTCGAGGTCTGAGTCCCTCATTGGTAAAAATTCCACGCCTTCTTCAAGTTTGAAGCGTCCAGCTTGCAATTGCGCGATCAACAGCCGCAAAAAGGCATTTGTACAAGGCATCAAATCACGAGCGGTAGAGCGCGTAATTTGGATGGATCGGTGGAAGTCTCCAAAATCCAAAGCCCTGTGCGTAATTTGTGCATGGATGGATGACTGACAACTCAAACTCGGCAAAAAAGTCATGCCCAGTCCCGCTGCAATCATCCCCACCAAAGTGGATTGTTGGTCCACTTCAATCAAGGGCAAAGGGCTTTTGATCTTATCGAGGAGCGGATTGACCATGTCTCTGATCGCACCTCGCCGCATCACGATGAACTGTTGTCGCTGCAAATCTTTCAGGCAAATACGCGGTAGTTTCGCCAACGGAGATGCGCTGTTACCAAACCACCGCACACGATCTTTCAAAATAGGCAAGTTCTTCAGATTCACCCCAGCTTGTGCGTTGGAGAAAATTGCGAAATCGCCCTCGCCTGACTGCATCAGCGTGCGCAACTGGGGGTCTGGGTGATCGTGCACACGAATCTCAACATCCGGGTACAGCGCTGCGTAGGACTTCACGACCATTGGTAGCAGCAGGTGGGCCACCGACGGGATGCTCAGGACGCTAACACTGCCTTGGTGGCCGCCGGCCCACTGCCGCGTGTTGTGCAGCAAACGCTTATTCATCTCCAGCACCCGCTGCGCATCCCTGAAAAAGACCTCGCCCGCATGCGTCAGTTGCAAGGAACGTGTGGTTCGCGTCATGAGCTTGACGCCTGCAATCGCTTCCAGATTCGCAATGGCTTGGCTGAATGCGGGTTGGCCCATGTGCAACTGGCTTGCGGCTTTGACCATGGAGCCACTTTCGATTGCGCTGACAAAAGCCTGCAAATGCCGTGGGTTGAAGTAGTTCATTTAATTCAAATAATAAATCATAAAAATCGATTTGCAGCATGAATTGAGTTTCACTAGCATCCACTGTCGTCAGCCTAAAAAATGCACTTCTCATGAAAACCGTCTTCGTTTTATTCGACTCACTCAACCGCAAAGCCTTAAGTTGCTATGGCGGCGAAGACATTCCGACTCCCAATTTTCAGCGCCTGGCAGACCGCTCTGTAGTTTTTGACAACCACTATGTCGGCAGTCTTCCGTGCATGCCCGCACGGCGTGACTTGCACACGGGCAGATTGAACTTCCTGCATCGCGGCTGGGGACCGCTGGAGCCCTTTGATCATTCTTTTGCTGCGTTGCTGCACAAGCACAAGGTCTACAGCCATTTGGTTTCAGATCACTTTCATTACTGGGGAGATGGCGGCGCCACTTACCACAACCGGTACGACACCTACGACTTCATTCGTGGACAAGAGGGCGACCCATGGAAGGCGCTGGTCGATCCGCCATGGAAGCGCTTCAAGGAGATGTATCACGCAACTCAATATTCTGAACAGCGACGCAACAAGTTGTCGCGCAACATGATCAATCGGGAACATATCAAGGATTACCAAGACTTCCCGTCAGTGCGCTGTTTTGATTCAGGTCTGGATTTTTTGAAAACCAATCAAGGTGCTGACCAATGGTTGCTGCATTTAGAAACCTTTGATCCGCATGAACCTTTTCATGCACCCAAAGAGTTTCGCCAGGCTTTTTCAACCGATTACAAAGGCCCCACACTGGATTGGCCACCCTACGCGAGGGTGACTGAAACTTTTGACGAATGCGAAGAGTTGCGAGCCAACTATGCCGCCATCATCGCGCTGTGCGACCACGAACTCGGGCGATTGCTTGACCACTTCGATGCCCATGATTTATGGCAGGACACTGCCTTAATTGTGACGACTGACCATGGTTTTTTGCTTGGAGAGCATGACTGGTGGGCAAAAAATATCATGCCTTGCTACAACGAGGTCGCACACATTCCACTCTTTATTCACCACCCTCACCATGCAGCGCAGGCCGGCACCCGAAGACAGTTGTTAACTCAAACCATGGACATCATGCCCACGCTGATGGACATATACGGTGCGCCATTGCCAGCTGAAGTGACAGCCCATTCTTTACTGCCCGCGCTGGGCTCGAACCAGGTCAAGAATCGTGAGGCTTGCATTTATGGGGTATTTGGTAGCGCAGTGAATGTGACCGACGGGCAGTACACCAGCTTCATCTACCCACCCGATGTGCATGGCGGGCATCTGAATCAATACACCTTGATGCCAATGCACATGAAGGAGCTTTTCAGTATTGAAGAACTTCAACAAGCGGAATTGGTGGCGTCGATGCCGTTTTCCCGAACAGCCCCGGTATTGAAAATTCCCGCTACGCCTAAATCCCCTTTTTACAACCACCAGGGGCCCGGTACATTGAAAGATACCGTCTCTGCGGTTTTCGATTTGCACAGCGACCCATTCCAAAAAACACCACTCCAGGATTTCGTCGTAGAAGAGCGCATGCGCAAACTGGCCATCGAACAAATGAAAGTTCAACATGCGCCCTCTGAGTATTTCGAACGACTGGCCCTACCCGCTTGAAACTTAAATGACTATTACAAGGACTTGACTATGAAATTTCTCACAGCACTTTTAATCGTGATGAGCCCGTTCTCTTTGGCTTGGTCACAAACCGATTTCCCAAACAAACCGGTCACACTGGTCGTCGCAACGCCGGCAGGTGGAGCCACTGACAAAACCGTGCGCTTGCTGGCCAAGCAACTTCAGCTCAAATGGAAAAATGGTGTAGTGGTTGAAAACCGCGCCGGGGCTTCGGGCAATATTGCATCGTCTCATGTAGCCAAAGCCAATCCCGATGGCTACACCCTGTTGGTCTCCGCCGGTCCTTTTGCGATCAACCCGAGTTTGTTCAAAACCCTGCCGTTTGATACCAAAAAAGATTTTTTACCAGTTGCTCAAATCTCAGGTTTTGCTAGCGTGTTGTTGATTCATGAGTCCTTTCCGGGAAAAAGCTTGAACGACTTCGTCGCCATAGCAAAAAACCCGAAAGACCCGCTGGCTTACGCCTCACCGGGCAGCGGAACCGCGCAGCATCTCGGCATGGAGTTGTTAAAAAGCAGACTCAAACTCAATGTCAACCACATCCCCTACAAGGGGGGCGCCCCAGCCATGAACGATTTGCTGGCCGGCCACGTCAAAGTCATGTTGGCAGGCATGGGTGATGCAAGCCCACACTTGAACTCAGGCCGGGTCATACCACTGACCACCACAGGAAAAACCCGTTCACCCTTGCTGCCCAATACCCCCACCCTGCAAGAGCTGGGAATTTTGGACTTTGACGCCTCTGGTTGGTGCGGCCTGCACGCCCCGGCAGGTACGCCGGCTGAAATCATCAACAGGATCAATCAGGGCGTCATGGCGGCGCTGGCTGACCCTGCCGTTCGCCAAGGGATGGCCGCCATGGATGTCGAACCCCGCCCCACCACGGTTTCTGAATTCAAGCAATTCATGGACAGCCAGTTTGCAAAATGGAAAGAGGCGGTCGAGTTATCGGGCGCCAAAGCCGATTAATTGAAGCGGGTATGCCCACGCTGGAAATCTACCCAACCGTTCGTATTGAGTCCGGGCCCTACGCAGCAGAAATTTCGCCGGCAGCCGGGGCGCGCTTGTTGTCCCTGACTCACACCGATGCGCAAGAGTCCATAGATTGCATCGTGCCTTGGAATGGCAGCGATGCTTTCGATTCGCATGATTGGCCCAAAGCTGGTGCCTTTGTGATGCTGCCCTTTTGCAATCGCATGGCGCCAGCCCGGTTCGACTGGCAGGGTCAAACCATCACGCTGGACAACGGTTCGCCCTCAGGACAAGGACTGCACGGCTTTGGACATCGGCGTTCGTGGCAGTTGCGTCAGTCAACGCCGAGCAGCGCATCACTTCAGTTGATGCATCCGGCCCAAGATGCAGATTGGCCATGGACCTTTGAAGCGAACCTGATGTACCAGCTCAGTGATGCCGGGTTGCGGGTTGAACTGACAGTGCGCAACACATCCCCTGGCGACATGCCCCTGAGCCTAGGGTGGCATCCCTTCCTGCCCCACCCAACAGAGCGCACCGAGGGACAGAACGAATGTCTGGTTCACGCTCAGCGTCGACACCCCATTGGATTGGACGGTTTGGGGCTGGTTGAGGAATCCGTTGAACAGGCATCCATCCAGACCTTTCCAGTTCAAACACAGTTTGCAGGCACTACCGCATTTGAGAAATACAGCGGCACAGTGCGCGTCCCCTTCAACGCAGATTGGCGATTGAAAATGACCAGCCAACAGGCTTCACATCTGTTGGTTCACGTCCCCCTGGGACTCAGACATATGTGTGTAGAGCCGATCAGTGCTTTGCCGGGCGCATTGAAACAAGTCGTGGGAAATGAATTGCGTCTGAGCTTGGGTCCAGGTCGTGCGCGTTCATTGATCTGCAATTTGGGGCTGGAATTCGCCACCTGATACGCGTCCAAGGGTTGTCAACCTGTTGCGTCGTCCGGACGAGAGGTCAGGCGAAGAACTGATCAGGCGGCTTGATAAGTAAGGTCAAAAAACCGCCACACAGTGTCTGCGTATTGCCTACAAGCAGCCCAAACGAAAAACCCCGCTACCTAAAAAGATAGCGGGGTTTCCTTGTAAACACTGGGGTGGCTGATGGGGCTCGAACCCACGACAACAGGAATCACAATCCTGGACTCTACCAACTGAGCTACAGCCACCGAAGACGCAAATTATAGCGGCAAGTCGCCTCTGAAATTACTTGGCGGCTGCTTGACCGGGGGTTGGCTTGCTGACTTTGAACTCGACCTTGAATCGTTCTTGCATGAGCTTGTAGTAGGCCAGGCTTTCGGCTGCGGTCCACCACTGGGTGTACTGGGCGCGTTCCTGGCTGGTAGCGGCTTGGTCGCGTGGCTCGCGGGGCAGCACTTGCGTGACCTTGATGACGGCATAGCCCTGCGCGGCCAGGTCCACGCCCGACAGCACTGGCAGGGCCGCCGGGTCGGCGCGCAGCGCGGCGTCGAGCAAAAGGGGTGGCAGGTTTTTGGTTGCAGCACGCGATACCACCATCGTTTCGGGCAAGGTGGCGGCAGCTGGATTGGCCTTCCAGCCGGCTAATTTGGCAGCGCCGTCCTTACGGGCTTCTTCAGCGCTGCGCGCGGCCAGCCAGAGTGCCCGCACGCGGTCTTTGACTTCTGCCAGCGGCAGTGCCTTGGCCGGTGTGTACTGGGTGACGCGGCCAGATGCCAGCTGGTTGGGGCCGGCTTCAATGGCTTCGGTGTTGCGCTTTTTCTCCAGCGCATCGGCAGAGAACAAGGCGTTCAAAAACTTGGCGTTGGCCAGCACGCCCTTGGCGTCAGGTGCGGGGTTGCGGCTGATGTTGGTGGCGTTGCGGATTTCCAGCTTCAGGCGGTCGGCCACGGGCTTGAGGCTTTCGGCCTGCTCGTAAACGCCGTTGGTGAATATCTCGGCAGACTCGGCGAACTTTTTCTGGATCTGCTGCTTTTTCAGCTCGGCCTCGATCTCGGGCCGCATCTCTTCAAAACTGCGTTGCTTGGGGGTTTTGATGTCGGTAACGCGGATGATATGAAAGCCAAAATCGCTTTCAACCAACTCGCTGATCTCGCCTTTTTTCAGCGAAAAGGCTGCGTCTTCAAAGGCTTTGACCATGGCGCCGCGCGCAAAGAAATCCAGGTCACCGCCCTTGGCGGCAGAGCCTGTATCTTGCGAGTTTTTGCGGGCCAGGTCGGCAAAACTCTCAGGCGCTTTGCGCACGGCTGCCAGCAACTGGGTGGCTTTGGCCTTGGCGGCTTCGCGCTCGGCCGCAGGGGCTGACTTGGGTGCATTCAGCAAAATGTGACTGGCACGACGCTCTTCAGCGCCACTCAGGCGCTGGGCGTTTTGCTCGTAATAGGTTTTGAGGTCAGACTCGTTAAGCACGATGGCTTTGCTGACGGCATCGGCGTCCAGCACCACATACTCTATGCTGGCTTGCTCAGGGGCGCGGAAAAGGTTCAGGTTGGCCTGGTAGTACTGTTCCAGATCGGCTTCAGCGGGGATCAGCTTGGCAGCGTAATCGGCCGGATTGAAGCGGGCCAGTTGCAACTCGCGCTTTTCAAAATAGGCGTTCAGCGCAGCGTCGGCCACTGCGGCCGAAGAAAAACCGGTGGCAGCCACGCCGGTCATGACCTGGCGGGTAGACAGGTCTGCGCGCACATTGGCTTCAAACATCTCGGGCGTCAAGCCCTGGGTGCCCAAGAGCTGGCGATAGCGCTCCATGTCGAGCGAGCCGTCGGGTTTGCG
>JBIKHR010000042.1:0-12933 GCA_044362035.1 Polaromonas sp.
GACGCTGAACCACGGCGTGGTGCAAACCCCCATCTTCATGCCCGTGGGCACTTACGGCACGGTCAAAGGCGTGATGCCGCAGTCGCTGCATGAGATGGGCGCGCAAATCATTTTGGGCAACACCTTTCATTTGTGGATGCGCCCGGGCCTGGACGTGATGCAGCAGTTCGGCGGCCTGCACCGCTTTGAAAGCTGGAACAAACCCATCCTCACCGACAGCGGCGGTTTTCAGGTCTGGTCACTGGGCGAGATGCGCAAAATTTCTGAAGAAGGCGTGAAGTTCGCATCGCCCGTCAACGGCGACAAATTGTTTTTGACGCCCGAGATCTCGATGCAGATCCAGACCATTCTCAACAGCGACATCGTCATGCAGTTTGACGAATGCACGCCCTACGACACCAAGGGCCACATCACCACCGAAAGCGAAGCGCGCCAGTCGATGGAACTCAGCCTGCGCTGGGCCAGCCGCTGCGTCAGCGAATTTGGCCGGCTCGAGAACCCGAACGCGCTGTTCGGCATCGTGCAGGGCGGCATGTTCGAGAACCTGCGCCAGGAGTCGCTGGACGCGCTGGTCGAGCTGGACTTGCCCGGCTATGCCATTGGCGGCGTCAGCGTCGGCGAACCCAAAGAAGAAATGCAGCGCATCATGGCGCACACGCCGCATCGGTTGCCGGCCGACAAACCGCGCTACCTGATGGGCGTGGGCACGCCGGAAGACCTGGTCGAGGGCGTGGGTGCCGGGGTCGATATGTTTGACTGCGTGATGCCGACGCGCAATGCGCGTAACGGCCACATGTTCACGCGCTTTGGTGATTTGAAAATCCGCAACGCCCGCTACAAGGCGGACGAGCAACCGGTGGACGCCACCTGCAGTTGCTACACCTGCAGGCATTTCTCACGCGCTTACCTGCACCACCTGGACCGCTGCGGTGAAATGCTGGGCCCCATGCTCAACAGCATTCACAACCTGCACTACTACCTGAACCTGATGGACGAGGTGCGCAGCGCGCTGGACGCCGGCAACTTCGGTGACTTCGTGCTGCAGTTCAATCTGGACCGGCAGCGCGGCATTTGATCAGGCTTCTTGCGGCGCCGGGCTGCCTGTGGCCGCCAGCTCACGGCTGAGTTCCTTGCGGTAGCGGTTGAGCTCCTGCACGGTCTTGAAGCTCTGCTCCATGAGCAGGCTCATGTTGTGCAAGATGCGCTCGACCACCTTGTTTTCCCAGACCGCGTCAAACTTGATCTGCGAGTCCAGCCAGTGCTCGAGCCAGGCGGGGTCGGGCAGGCGCGACTGCACGGTGTCACGCGGAAACAAGGCCTTGTTGACGTGCAGATTGGTCGGGTGCAGGGCTTGCGCAGTTCGTCGGGCGCTGGCCATCAGCACGCCAACCTTGCTGAAAGCCGACTTGGCTTCGTTGCCGAACTTGTTGATGGCGCGCTTCATGTAGCGCAGGTAAGCGCCGCCGTGGCGGGCCTCGTCCTGACTGAGCTGCATGTAAATCTGCTTGATGACCGGCTCGCTGTGCCATTCGCTGGCGCGGCGGTACCAGTGGTTCAGCCGGATCTCGCCGCAAAAGTGCAGCATCAGGGTTTCCAGCGCGGGCGCGGGCTCGAACTCAAAGCGCACTTCATGCAGCTCGGCCTCGGTCGGCACCAGGTCGGGCCGAAAGCGCCGCAGGTACTCCATCAGCACCAACGAGTGTTTTTGCTCTTCAAAAAACCAGATCGACATGAAAGCCGAAAAATCGCTGTCGTCGCGGTTGTCGCGCAAAAACATCTCCGTGGCCGGCAGCGCCGCCCACTCGGTGATGGCATTCATTTTGATGGTCTGCGCCTGCTCTTCGGTCAGCTTGGACGCGTCAAAACTGGCCCAGGGAATGTCTTTGTCCATGTCCCAGCGGACGGCTTCGAGTTGCTTGAACAATTCGGGGTAAAGCATCTGAACTCCTCTTGCAGCGGGGCGTGCACTTGCTGCGGATTCTAGGCTGACGGCGTGACGCTTTGTGACAGACGGGAACATGTCCGTCAAGGCTTCACGGCCTTTCAGCGGCGGCCGCCTTTACTTTATAGTGAGCCTAAGCTTCAAGCCAACCAAGCCGCGCTGCGGCGCCAACCCGGGTGTACTCATGCTGTTTTTCTCCTCTTTCCTGACGCGGGCCGCGTGGACCCACATCGGCGCTGCTGCGTTGCTGGCCTTCTCACTGGCCAGCCCCGCCCAGGCGCAAAGCGCCGCCAGCCCGGGCGCCGCCTGCCCGGCCGTGCTGCAACACAACTTTTTGCGCTTGCAGGACGAAAAGCCTCAAGACCTGTGCCAATACGCCGGCAAGGTGGTGCTGGTTGTCAACACGGCCAGCTTTTGCGGCTTCACCCCGCAGTACGAGGGCCTGGAGGCGCTGTCCACCCGTTACAAGGACCGCGGCTTGGTGGTGCTGGGTTTTCCGTCGAATGATTTTTCGCAGGAAAAAGGCAGCAACCAGGACATCGCCAGCTTTTGCGAGAACACCTTCAACGTCAAATTTCCGATGTTCGTCAAATCCCGGGTGTCCGGCAGCGGCGCCAACCCGCTGTTCAAGCAGCTGAGCAGCGTCAGCGGCACCACCACGCGCTGGAACTTTTACAAATACCTCGTCAGCCGCGACGGCAGTAAAGTCAGCGGTTTCAACTCGATGGTCGAGCCGCAGGACCCGCGCTTCATCAAGGCGCTGGAAACCCTGTTGGCAGCAAAATAAATACCCAGGGAACTGCTGCGCTGACATGACTCTTTCCAGCTTTCAAGCGCCCCGGGCCCCACGGCTGCGCGTAGCCATCGTCGGCTCTGGCATTTCCGGGCTGGCCGCCGCACACCGCCTGGCCGATGAGGCCGACATCACTTTGTTCGAGGCCGGCGACTATTTTGGCGGCCACACCCACACGGTCGATGTGACCTTGCCCGGCCCAAACGGCCCGCTGACGCACGGCGTGGACACCGGTTTTCTGGTCTTTAACGAGCGCACCTACCCCAACCTGATCCGGCTGTTCAAAGCGCTTGACGTGACCACTGCCAAGTCGGACATGTCGTTTTCCGTCAAGGTACCGGCCACCGGCCAGCGCCGGGCCATGGAATGGAGCGGCTCCAGCCTGAACAGCGTCTTTGCGCAGCGCGCCAACTTGCTGAACTGGCGTTTCTGGCGCATGTTGCGCGACATCCTGCGCTTTAACCGGCGCACCTCGGCGCTGGCCAAATCCGGCGCAGAAGCCGAGATGCTGCAACCGCTGTCCGAGTTTTTGCTGCAGGAAAACTACTCCAACGAGTTCCGCGACTGGTATTTCCTGCCCATGATGGGCTGCATCTGGTCCTGCCCGACCGACCAGATGCTGCAGTTTCCAGTGGCCACCATGATCCGGTTTTGCCACAACCACGGCCTGATCCAGGTGGCTGACCGTCCGCAGTGGTGGACGGTCACCGGCGGTGCCCGCCACTACGTGGACAAGATCATCGCCCGCATTCAGGACAAGCGCCTGGCCACGCCGGTGCAGTCCATTGAACGCCACGCCGGCGGCGTGCGCATCACCAGCGGCACTGGTGCGGCCAGCCGCACTGAAAACTTCGACAAAGTGGTTCTGGCCACGCATTCCGACCAGGCACTGGCGCTGCTCGGCCAGCCCAGCCCGGCCGAGCAAGCGGTGCTGGGCGCCATCGCCTACCAGCCCAACCGCGCTGTGCTGCACACCGACACTGCGGTGCTGCCGGCGCGCCCGCTGGCCTGGGCCGCCTGGAACTACGAACGCGCAGCAGACAGCCAGCGCGAGTCCACGCAGGTGTGCCTGCATTACCTGCTCAACATGCTGCAACCGCTGCCCTTCAAGCAGCCCGTGGTGGTGTCGCTGAACCCGGTCACGCCGATTGCGGCCGACCATGTGCTGGGCAGTTTTGACTACGCCCACCCGGTGTTTGACGGCGCGGCCATCCGCGCGCAAAAAGACCTGCCGGCGCTGCAAGGCCAGCAGCACACGTATTTTTGCGGTGCCTGGACGGGCTACGGTTTTCACGAAGACGGCCTCAAGTCCGGCTTGCTGGTGGCCGAGCTCATTGCTGATCTGGGGCAACCCGCCTATGTGGCGCCGCCCCCCTTGAAAGCCAATGCCGAATGGCTGACCACCTGAACGTGCTGCCCGCTCAAGCGCATGCCCCGATGCAGGCTCAGGCCCTGATCGGCTTTGGCGAGGTGCGCCATACGCGCCTCAAGCCCGCGCGCCATGCCTTCAGTTACCCCACCTACTTTTTGATGTTGCCGCTGCGCGCCATGGCGGCGGGCGGCAGCGCTGCGCTGGCACGCAACCGCCGGGGTTTGCTGAGCTTTCATGACCGTGACCACGGCGACGGCGGCAGCGATTGCCTGGCCTGGCTGGACGCCCTGCTGCAATCCGAAAGCATTGCCGATGCGCAGGGCGAAGTCTGGCTGCACACCTACCCGCGCGTGCTGGGTTTCACTTTCAAGCCGGTGAGCTTCTGGTATTGCCACCGCACGGACGGCAGCTTGCGCGCCATCGTGGTCGAGGTCAACAACACCTTCGGCGAGCGCCACTGCTACCTGCTGGATGCGCCGCGCTACGGCCAGGAGCTGCGCGCCGACAAGGTGTTTCATGTCTCGCCCTTTTGTCATGTGGAAGGCGGCTATCGCTTTCGTTTCATGCGTGCCTGGCGTGACGGCCTTGAAAAAACCGTGGCCCGCATTGACCATGACGACGCCACCGGCCCGCTGCTGCAAACCAGCGTGGCCGGCACGCTGACACCAGTCACTGCCGCCAGTTTGCGAAAAGCTTTCTGGGGCTACCCGGCCATGACCTTCGGCGTGCTGGCGCGCATCCACTGGCAAGCCTTCAAGCTCTGGCGCAAACACGTGCCTTTCATTTCCAAACCCAAGCCTCCGGCGCTTTTTGTGACACGATGAACTCACCGCAATCTTCCACCTCGACGGTCTCTGCGCTGACCTTGCCCGCCGGCGCGCCTGCCGCGGCCCGCAGCGCCTTCAAGCTGCTGGCCCGCCTCAAGCACGGCACGCTCACGCTGCAACTGCCCGGCGGCAGCATCCAGCGCTTCGGCTCGGGCGTAGAACCCATGGCCAGCATGCATCTGCACAACTGGAACGTTTGTGGCGCAGCGCTGCGCTCGGGCGACATCGGTTTTGCCGAAAGCTACATTGCCGGCGACTGGAGCACGCCGCAGCTGACCGATCTGCTGCGCCTCTTGATCGTCAACCGCAAGGAAGTCGAAGACGTGATCTACGGCACCTGGCTGGGCCGCCTGGCCTACCGGCTCAAGCACCTGCTCAACCGCAACACCAAAGCCAACAGCCAGAAAAACATACACGCGCACTACGACCTGGGCAACGCCTTCTACGAGCTCTGGCTGGACGGCACCATGAACTACTCGTCGGCCCTGTTTGAAACGCCTGAGACGTCGATGAAGGAAGCGCAAAACGCCAAGGTGCGGCGCGCGCTGCGCATGGTGCAGGTCAAGCCCGGCGAGCGCGTGCTCGAGATCGGCTGTGGCTGGGGTGCGCTGGCCGAGATGGCCACCACCGAGTTCGGCGCCTCGCTGGTCGGCGTGACGCTGAGCACCGAGCAACTGCAATGGGCGCAGGCGCGCATGGCGCGAGCCGGCGTGCCGGCGGTGGGCGAGCCGGGCGCTGCTGTCACGCAAGACTTGCGGCTGCAAGACTACCGTGACATCGGCGTCAACCAGCCGGCCGACCAGTCCTTTGACGCCATCTGCTCGATCGAGATGATCGAAGCCGTGGGCCGCGAATACTGGCCGACTTATTTCAACACCGTGGCGCGCCTGCTCAAGCCCGGCGGCCACGCCTGTATTCAGAGCATCGTGATTGCCGACGAGCTCTACGAGCGCTACATTGACTCGACCGACTTCATCCAGCAGTACATCTTTCCGGGCGGTTGTCTGCCATCGCCCGCGGTGTTCCGGGCGCAAGCTAAGGCGGCTGGCCTGGAAGTGGTGGACGAGTTCGCCTTTGGCCCGGACTACGCTCACACGCTCAAACTGTGGCGCGCCGCCTTCCTGGCCCAGTTGTCACGCGTACACCAACTTGGCTTCGACGAAAGGTTTGTCCGTATATGGGAGTTCTATCTGGCTTATTGCGAAGCGGCCTTTGCCCAGGCCAACACCGACGTCGTCCAATACACCTTGCGCAAACCACTGGCGGCGCGCTGAACGCCGGCCGGCGCCAGTGGCTGGCGGCGGCGCTCGCCGCGTTGGCGCTGGGCGGCGGCATGCCGGGGCATGGCTTGGCCCAAACCCCTGCCCCCGCGCCGGCCGTCATGGCGGCTGCGCCAGAACTCAAGGACGTATTGCCGCAGGGGCAGCTGCTGGGCCAGACGCGGCTGACTGTCTGGGGCTTCAAGATTTATGACGCGCGCCTGTGGGGCCTGCCGGGCTTCAGCGCCAAGGGCTATGCCAGCCAGCCGCTGGCGCTGGAGCTGGCGTATTTGCGTGATTTTGCGGCGGCTGACATTGCCGAGCGCTCACTCAAGGAGATGGGCCGCAGCGCCAGCGTGTCACCAGCGCAGACGCGCCAGTGGACGGCCGACATGCTGCGCGTCTTTCCGAACGTGAAAGCCGGCGACCGCATCCTGGGCCTGCACCGGCCGGGCGCGGGCGCGAGTTTCTGGGTCAACGGCCAGCGTAGCGGAGAGATCGCCGACGCTGAATTCGCGCGCTTGTTTTTTGGCATCTGGCTGTCACCCCAGACCTCCGAGCCGGCCATGCGCACAGCCCTGCTGGGGAGCGCAGCCCCTTGATGGCATCGAGCCCATCCAGCCCTGAGAGCCCCGCTGGCGCCTTTGGCGCGCGCAATGGCCTGGCCTATGGGCTGATGGGTTTTCCGCTGGCTTTTGCCGCCTTGCCGCTGTATGTGATCTTGCCCAACCACTACGCCCGCGAGTTCGGTGTGCCGCTGGCCACGCTGGGTGCGGTGTTGCTGGGCGCGCGTTTGTTTGACGCCTTCATCGACCCGGCGCTCGGCCAGCTGGTGGACCGGCTGTTTGCCCGCTCGGCCAAGGCCGTGCTGGCGTTGGGTGCCGCGGCCGCACTGCTGCTGGCGGTCGGCTTTGCGCTGCTGTTTTTCCCGCCCGCCATGTCGGCGGCCGCGCTGGTGGTCTGGGCCACCGTCACGCTGATGCTCACCTACGCTGGCTACAGCGCATTGAGCGTGGCGCACCAGGCCTGGGCCGCGCTGCTGGGCGGCAGCGAAGCCGAACGAAGCCGCATCATCGCCTGGCGCGAAGGCCTGGGGCTGCTGGGCGTGGTCACCGCCTCTGTGTTGCCGGTGGTGCTGGGCCTGCCGGTCACCACCGCCGTGTTTGCCGTGGCGTTGGCGCTGGGCTGGCTGGGTTGGCGAGGCGCAGTGCGACCTGCTGCCGCACTGGCCGCGCCAGCCGCACCACATGCGCAGACGGCCAGCGCTTCGGTCTGGCAGCCCTGGCAACAAAGCCGCTTTCGCCGGTTGCTGGCGGTCTTCATGCTCAACGGCATTGCCAGCGCCGTGCCGGCCACGCTGGTGCTTTTTTTCATCCAAGACCGACTGCAGGCGCCTGCCGCCTTGGAGCCGCTGTTTCTGGGCAGCTACTTTTTGAGCGCGGCGCTGGCCATCCCGTTGTGGCTGGCAGCGGTCAGGCGGTTCGGGCTGGCGCGCAGCTGGCTGGCCGGCATGCTGCTGGCGATGGCCGTCTTCATCTGGGCCAGCCAGCTGGGTGCCGGCGATGTGCTGCCCTTTGTGCTGGTCTGCGCGCTTTCGGGTGCAGCGCTGGGCGCTGACCTGGCACTGCCCGGCGCGCTGCTGGCCGGCGTGGTGCAAGCCGGCCAGGCCAGGGTGCCGTCGCTGGCGGCCGGCGCTTACTTTGGCTGGTGGAACTTTGCCACCAAACTCAATCTGGCCCTGGCCGCCGGGCTGGCGCTGCCGCTGCTCGGGCTCTTTGGCTACGCGCCCGGCGTGCGCGAGGCCGGCGCGCTCAACGTGCTGACACTGGCTTATTGCGTCTTGCCGTGTGTGCTCAAGGCGATGGCCGCCGCGAGCCTTTATGTGCTGGTGATCCGACCCTCCAACCCAGAAAGTTCCCCATGAAAAAACACTTCGCAGTGGCCGCACTTGTGCTGGCTGCCAGCCTGGGCCTGGCCGGTTGCGCCGGCCCGCAGATCAGCGACTACGCGGCTGAAAAACCCGTGCTCGATTTGCGCCAGTATTTCAACGGCACCATCGACGCCTATGGCCTTTTCACCGACCGTTCGGGCCGGGTCGTCAAGCGCTTCACCGTGGTCATGACGTGCAGCTGGCAAGGCCCGCCCGGCCAGGAAGTTGGCGTGCTCGATGAAGAATTCATCTACGCCGACGGCACCCGCGACCGCCGCGTCTGGACGCTCACGCGCCAGAGCGACGGCCGTTACACCGGCACCGCCGGTGACGTGCTGGGCCAGGCCGAAGGTGAAGTAAAAGGCAATGCCTTTCGCTGGGGCTACACGCTCAAGCTGCCGGTCGATGGCCGCATCATCGAAGTGCAGTTTGACGACTGGATGTACCTGATGAGCGACAAGGTCATGCTCAACAAAGCCGTCATGAGCAAGTTCGGCTTTCGCCTGGGCGAGGTGACGCTGTCCTTCGTCAAGCGCTGAAAAATCAGCCCACCGAAATCGCGCCATGAGCCTGAATCCCTCCATCTCCAACTGGCAAGGTCAGGTCGTCTGGCTGATCGGCGCCTCCAGCGGCATTGGCGAAGCCACCGCCCACGCGCTGCACGCCGCCGGTGCGCATGTCTTTGTGTCGGCGCGCAACGCCGCGTCACTTGAGCGTTTTGTGCAGGACCACCCCGGGGCAGTCGCCCTGCCGCTGGACGCCACCGACCCGACGGCCGTGAAGGCGGCGGCGCAGACCGTGCAACAAGCCGGTGCGCTGGCGCTGGTGATGTACTGCGCCGGCTATTACAAGCCGCAGCGCGCCGACAGCTTTGACCTGGCCGAGATGCTCAAACACCAGCAGATCAACTACCTGGGCGCGCTGTACATGCTGGACGCCGTGCTGCCGCGTTTGCTCGGGGAAGGCCATGGTCACATCAGCATCGTCAGCAGCGTGGCCGGTTACCGTGGCCTGCCCAAAGGCCTGGCCTACGGCCCGACCAAGGCGGCGCTGATCAACCTGGCCGAAACGCTGTATGTGGACTTGCGCGCCAGCGGTATTGGTGTGAGTCTGATCAACCCGGGCTTTGTGGCCACACCGGCCACCGCGCAAAACGATTTCGAGATGCCAGCGCTGATCACCGCCAGCCAGGCGGCCACAGAGATTCTGGCCGGCTGGCGCAAGGGTGAATTTGAAATCCACTTTCCCAAACGCTTCACCCGCTGGATGAAAACCTTGCGACTGTTGCCTTACACAGCGTTTTTTGCACTGACCAGCCGACTGGTCAAAAATGAAGTGGCAGCTGACGCCCCAACCCGTGAGAAATCATGAGCCAGAACACCGCCCAGCCCGAAGCCTCTCCCGAACGCCAGGCCGTGGCCCGCATCGCCGTTTTTTTTGAAAACCTGAAGCCGGCCGATGTACACCGCATGGCCGAGCTCTACACACCGCAGGCTTATTTCAAGGACCCGTTCAACGAAGTGCACGGGCTGGACGGAGTGCAGCGCATTTTCAGCCACATGTTTGTGGCGCTGGACCAGCCACACTTTGTGGTCACCGGCCAGCTGGTAGACGGTGCGCAATGCTTTTTGACTTGGAATTTCGTGTTCCGCTTCAAACGCTATAGCCCGACGGTCTGGCAAACCGTGCGCGGCGGCTCGCACATCAAACTCACGCCCGAAGGCCTGATTGAATTTCACCGCGACTACTGGGACGCGGCTGAAGAACTGTACGAAAAGTTGCCCGCCGTCGGTGGCCTGATGCGCTGGCTCAAACGCCGGGCCAACAGCTGAAGGTCAGCCCGGGTGCGTCTCGATGAAGCTGCTGCGCTGCGTCAGCTTTTCTTGCAGACGCGCCAGATTCATGTGGCGCTCGCGCCAGTCGATCTGCGCAAAGCGCAGGTCCAGGTAGGCCAGCGCGCAGCCGACGGCCACGTCAGACAGACTGAAATGCACGCCGCTGCAAAAGGGCTTGTCGCCCAGACCGGTGCTCATGGCCTTGAGCGAGGTGTCGATCTTGCCCAGCTGGCGGTCGATCCAGGCTTGGCTGCGCTGGCCATCGCTGCGGCCGGCCCAGGTGGCTTCCAGGCGCGCCAGAATGGCGGCGTCGACCACGCCATCGGCCAGCGCTTCCCAGGTCTTGACTTCAGCGCGCTCGCGGCCTTGCACCGGAATCAGCTTGCCGACCGGTGACAACGTGTCCAGGTATTCGACGATCACGCGCGAATCAAACACGGCTTCGCCACCTTCCATGACCAGGCAGGGCACTTTGCCCAGCGGGTTGGCGTCGGGCATGCTGGTGTCAGCGGCCCAGACGTCTTCAAGCACGAACTGGTAGTCCAGTTTTTTTTCTGCCATGACGATGCGCACTTTGCGCACATAGGGGCTGGTCATCGATCCGATAAGTTTCATGGTTCGCTTTTCTATCCTGCGTTAAGGCGGCTTTAGTTACTCTTCATTCTATAGACTAAGCCGGCGCCGTTCAGACGGGGCCCGGCGCAAGCGCCCACCTACAATTGCGCCATGAGCTTTTCCACCATCAATGCCTTGTCCCCGCTGGATGGGCGCTACGCCGCCCGCCTCGATTCCCTGCGCCCGCTGATGTCCGAGCAGGGCTACATGCACCGCCGGGTGCAGGTCGAAATTGCCTGGTTTATCGCGCTGTCTGACGCCGGTTTTGCCGAGTTCAAACCCCTGAGCCCGGGCGCCCGGTCTTACCTGGCCGCACTGGTCTCGAATTTTTCAGAGGCCGATGCATTGGCCATCAAGGCCATTGAAAAAGTCACCAACCATGACGTCAAGGCTGTGGAGTACTGGATCAAATCGAAATTCGACGCCCGGACCGAGTTGCTGAGCGCGGCCGAGTTCGTTCACTTTGCCTGCACCAGCGAAGACATCAACAACACCAGCCACGCGCTGCAACTCAAAAGCAGCCGTGAACAAGTGCTGCTGCCGGCGCTCGACAAGCTGATCGGGCAACTGCGCAGCATGGCACACCAGTTTGCCGACGAGCCCATGCTCAGCCGCACGCACGGCCAGACCGCCAGCCCGACCACGGTTGGCAAGGAAATCGCCAATGTGGTGGTGCGGCTGGCGCAGGCTCGCGACAAAATTGCGGCCGTCAACATCATGGCCAAGATGAACGGTGCGGTCGGCAACTACAACGCGCACCTGTCGGCCTGGCCCGACTTTGACTGGGAAGCCTTCAGCCGCCACGTGGTCGAAACGCCTGAGCACACCGGCAACGACCAGCATGGCCCCTGGGGCCTGGGCCTGACTTTTCAGCCTTACAGCATCCAGATTGAGCCGCACGACTACATGGCCGAGTTGTTTGACGCCGTGGCCCGCAGCAACACCATCCTGATCGACTTCGCACGCGACGTCTGGGGCTATGTCAGCGTGGGTTACTTCAAGCAGCGCCTCAAAGACGGCGAGATCGGCTCTTCGACCATGCCGCACAAAGTCAATCCCATCGACTTTGAAAACGCCGAAGGCAACCTCGGCCTGGCCAACGCCCTGCTGCGCCACTTGAGCGAGAAGCTGCCGATCAGCCGCTGGCAGCGCGACCTCACCGACTCAACCGTACTGCGCAACATGGGCGTGGCTTTGGGTTACGCCGTGCTGGCCTACCACTCGTTCAGCGTGGGCCTGGGCAAGCTCGAACTCAACCGCGAAGCGCTCAGCGAAGACCTCAATGCTTCGTGGGAAGTGCTGGCCGAGCCGATCCAGACCGTCATGCGCCGCTACGGCGTGCAGGGCGCCTACGAAAAGCTCAAGGAAGTCACGCGCGGCAAAACCGTCACGGCCGAAGCCCTGCACGGGCTGATCGCGTCGCTGGACATTCCACCGGCAGAAAAGCAGCGCCTGCTGGCCATGACCCCCGGCAGCTATGTCGGCATGGCGGCGGCGCTGGCGCGGCGCGTCTGACGCGGCAGATCAGGCCGGCGTGGGGCCCTCAGCGGGGGCCCCGGGTTTTTTCTCCAGCGCCCGGTCAGCGTAGCGGCCAAAGCGCCACGAGCTGCCTTCGAGTGTGATGCGCCGCCAGCTGGCGCGCTTTTCACCCGGCGTCATGGCCGGCCAGTGCTGGACTTCGTCAAAGCTGCGCCCGCAACCCTTGCACAGGGCATCGCCCTGGCTGGTCGAGCAGATCGCAATGCAGGGCGTGTCGGCCGTGGTGTCGTACCAGACGCGCCAGGCGGCCATGGCCTTGGGCGGGAAGCTGGTCTCGTCAGCCTCTTCCTCATGGTAAAAAACCAGCAAGGCATACACCTCGGCCAGCGCACGCAATTCGGGCGCCAGGGTCACACCGTCAGGAGAAGGCGAGCGCTCGCGCCAAAAGTTGATGGCTGCTTCAATGTCAGTGATGTGGATGCCGGGCATGGAAGTCGCATTGGGTAAAGAAGGGGCGCGGGCCTGGGGCGGCTGGCGCAATGGCAGCGTGAGTTTTCACTGTAACGCTGTCGATTATGGGCCTGTTGTCGGCCCACTTGCCACGTGGTGACCAGCGCCAGTCGCCACCCCAAAGACCTTTTGCTTTCCCGGGGTTTCAGTGCTTGAGGTTTAATAACTTCACGAAGGGGAGTAACTCTCTCATTTTGCTGGATTAAAACTTACAACATATTCACAGCAAAAGTTCATCGTCAAGTCGTCATTACGGAGTTTTGAACTTCCGGCTTGTCGGACATGCAGCGACACTGCATGTCGAGCCAGACCTTCGATTGAAACCTTAACAGGTGAGATCGAGGCGTTCGCAGTCCAAGGCTGCACCACAC
>JBIKHR010000044.1:0-12923 GCA_044362035.1 Polaromonas sp.
GGCCCGGCTTCTTTCTACTGCCGAGATGCTCGCCAAGCTGGTGCCGATCGCGGCCCTGGTGGCGTTGGTCCTGGGGGGCCTGTATTCAGGATTTTTCACGCCGACAGAGGCGGGCGGTGTGGGTGCCTTTGGCGCGTTTGTGATCGCTATCTTGCGGGGCAAGCTCGGCGACGGCAACCTGTGGCGCGTGCTGACTGAAACGGGCGCGGTGTCCGTTGGTATCTTGATCTTGCTGGTCGCTGCGGGCTTTTACAGCAGGATGCTGTCGGTCGCTGGCGTGCCGGCCGCCATCAGCGATCTGGTGAGAAGCGCGGGAATGGGCCCTTACGGATTTTTATTGCTTTACGTGGGGATCTTGTTGCTGCTCGGCATGATCCTGGACTCCAGCTCGATCTTGTTGATCATGACGCCGGTTGCCGTACCTATTGCAATGGCCTTGAATTTCGACCTGATCCACTTTGGCATCATCACCGTGATTGCAGTCGAAGTTGGCTTGCTCACGCCGCCGTTCGGTATCTCGGTCTTCACCGTGAAGTCGACGTTAAACGACCCGAACGTGTCTGTGGAAAGCATCTTCGCGGGCGCAATGCCTTATGTGGCCGTGATGCTGTTGGTGCTCTTGCTGATTGCCATCTTTCCGTCCATGGCCCTGGCACTGATCTGATCCTGATCAGTCTCTGAGTTCGCCCCGGTCAAACCACCGCGTGGCAAGCGATCTTGATGCCTTTGAAGTCGCGCAGCGGTGGGCGCTCGGTGCGGCAGATGTCGGTCACCTGCGGACAGCGCGGGTGAAAGGTGCAGCCGGTGGGTGGGTTCAAGGGGTTGGGCACCTCGCCTTGCACAGGCGTGCGTGCGCGGCCGGTGTCGTGCATCTTCGGAATCGCGTCCAGCAGCATCCGGGTGTAAGGGTGCTGCGGGTTGGCAAACAACTGGTGCTTGTCGGCCAGTTCCACCAAACGGCCCAGGTACATCACGCCCACCTGGTCGCTGACATGGCGCACCACCGCGAGGTTGTGGCTGATGAACAAATAGGTCAGCCCACGCTCGCGCTGCAGGTCCTTCATGATGTTGAGCACCTGCGCCTGCACGCTCACATCCAGCGCTGAAGTGGGCTCGTCGCACACCAAAAACTCCGGCGCTGTGGCCAGTGCCCGTGCGATCGAGATGCGCTGCCGTTGCCCGCCCGAGAACTGGTGCGGGTACTTGACCATGTCGAGCGGCGACATACCCACCGACTGCAGCAACTCGGCGACACGGGCTTTCAGCTCATCCGCATCCTTGATCAGGCCATGTTCTGTGAGGGGTTCACCGATGATGTTGTCCACGGTCCAGCGCGGGTTCAGGCTGGCGTAGGGGTCCTGAAAAATCATCTGGATGCGCTTGCGCATCTTTTGCGCATCGGGCGACTTGAAGGCCGCATGGGCGTCTTGCCCATCGAACATCAGGCCACCGCGTGTGGGTTCGTACAGGCCTACCAGCAAGCGCGCCACGGTGCTTTTGCCGCAGCCGGACTCGCCCACCAGCGCCAGGGTTTTGCCGCGCTCAATTTCAAAACTCACGCCATCCACGGCGTTCAGCATCTGGCGCGGTTTGCGCTCGATCACGCGGTTCAGCCAAGGGAGCGACACGTCAAATGTTTTGGCCAGATCGTGTGCGATGACCAGGGGCTGGGGTTTGCTCATGCGGCACTCCCGTTGTGCAGCCAGCAGGCCGCGCGGTTGGCGCCTGCCTGGACCAGTTCGGGCCGCTCTTGCCGGCAGCGGTCAAAGGCCTTGGGGCAGCGCGGGTTGAAAGCGCAACCGCTGGGAATGGCGTTCAGGCGCGGCATGGCACCGTCAATTTGGTTGAGGCGTTCGCGGTCACTTTCCATGTCGGGAATCGAGGCCATCAGGCCTGCGGTGTAAGGATGGGCCGGTTGGTTGATGACATCGTGCACCGGACCGATTTCGGCCACACGCCCGGCGTACAGCACCGCCACCCGGTCGCAGGTTTCGGCGATCACGCCCATGTCATGCGTGATCAGCATCACGGCAGCGCCGCGGTCTTTGCAAACCTTTTTGAGCAAGCTGATGATCTGTGCCTGAATCGACACATCGAGCGCTGTGGTCGGTTCGTCGGCCACGATCAGTTGCGGCTCGGCCGCCAGTGCCAGGGCGATCACCACGCGCTGGCGCATGCCGCCCGAGAACTGGTGCGGGTAGTGGTCAATACGATCTTCAGCTGCAGAAATGCCCGTGTCTTTGAGCAGGTCAATGGCGCGTTGCCTGGCCTCCTTGGGGGACACCGGCAGGTGGGCCAAAATGGTTTCGGTCAGTTGCCGGCCGATGGTGTAGAGGGGGTTTAGCGAAGTCAGCGGGTCTTGAAAAATAGCGCCGATCTTGCGGCCCCGGATGTGCCGCATCTGGTCGGCATTGAGATGGTCTATGCGCTGGCCTTCCAGCAGAATCTGGCCGCTGGCCACCCGGCCCGGTGGCTCCAGCAGCCCGATGATGGCGGCACCGGTGAGCGATTTCCCCGCGCCCGACTCGCCCACCACGCCCAGAATTTCTCCGGGTGCGATGTCAAATGAAATGCCATCCAGCGCACGCAAAGTGCCATGGCGGCTGGGAAATTCCACCACCAGGTTTTTGACTTGTAAAAGGCTCATCGCAATCTCGGATTCAGCGCATCGCGCAACCAGTCACCCAGCAAGTTGACAGACAGGGCGATCAACACCAGCATCAGCCCCGGGAAAATCGTGATCCACCATTCGCCCGAAAACAAATAGTCGTTGCCAATGCGGATCAAGGTGCCCAGTGAAGGCGATGTCGGCGGTGCGCCCACACCCAGAAATGACAGCGTGGCCTCGGTGATGATGGCCGTGGCCACCTGGATGGTGGCCAGCACCATGACCGGGCCCATCACGTTGGGCAGCACATGCTTGAACATGATGCGCAAGGGTGCCACACCCGTCACGCGGGCGGCCTGCACGTATTCCTTGTTGCGCTCGACCAGCGTGGTGCCGCGCACCGTGCGGGCGTATTGCACCCAGCCGGTCAGAGAGATCGACACGATCAGCACGCCAAAAGCCAGCGACTCGTGTGCGTTGGGAAACAGAGCACGTCCCACACCCGCGATCAAAAGGGCCACCAAAATTGCCGGAAAAGACAGCATCACATCGCACAGGCGCATCAGCAAGGCATCAATCCAGCCGCCCCGAAAGCCAGCCAGCAAACCCAGGCCCACACCGACCACCACCGACAGCACCACCGAAGCCAGGCCCACCACCAAAGAGATGCGCGAGCCGTAAATCAGGGCTGACAAAATGTCGCGGCCCTGGTCGTCGGTGCCCAGCAAAAATTTGCTGCTGCCGCCGTCCAGCCACGCGGGTGGCAAGCGGGCGTCGCTCAGTTCCAGCGTGGCCAGGTCGAAGGGGTTGGTGGGCGCGACCCAGCCGGCAAAGACCGAGCAAAAAAGGCAAACAAAGGCCATGCCAGCCGCCAACATCGCCGTGGGCGACTGGCGAAAGCTGTAGCCCACATCGCTGTTGAACCAGCGCTTCAATACGTTCATTGCTTACCTGAGGTTGAAAGGGGAGGTGTTGGAATATTCAATGCCCGCCGGCCTTGCCCACCCGCAGGCGGGGATCCACCACGAAATAAAGCAAGTCCACCACCAGATTGATGACCACAAAAATCAGGGCAATCAGGCACAGGTAAGCGGCCATGACCGGGATGTCGGCAAAGGTCACCGCCTGAATGAACAGCAGACCCATGCCCGGCCACTGGAACACGGTTTCGGTGATGATGGCAAACGCGATCAGGCCCCCGAGTTGCAAACCGGTGATGGTCAGCACGGGCACCAGCGTGTTTTTGAGCGCATGACCAAAGTGGATGGTCCGGTTGGACAGGCCCCGGGCGCGTGCGAACTTGATGTAATCGGTGCGCAGCACTTCCAGCATCTCTGCGCGCACCAGTCGCATGATCAGCGTCAGCTGAAAAATTGCCAGCGTGACCGCGGGCAACACAATGTGGTGCCAGCCCTTGGCCGTCACCAAGCCGCTGGACCACCAACCCATCTGCACCACCTCGCCCCGGCCAAAGCTGGGAAACCAGCCCAGCATCACGGCAAACACCAATATGAGCATGATGCCGATGAGGAAGGTGGGCAATGAAACGCCCAGTAGCGATACCGTCATGATCAACTGGCTGGCCCAGGTGCCACGGCGCAGCGCCGCATAAACCCCCATGGGAATGCCAACGACCAGGGCCAGCGTGGCGGCCACCAAAGCCAGCTCCAGGGTGGCGGGCAAGCGCTCGGCGATCAAGCGCGAGACCTTGGCACCCTGGCGCAAGCTCAAACCAAACTCGCCCTGCACAGCGTTGGCCAAAAAGTGGCCAAACTGCACAAAGAAAGGCTGGTCCAGGCCCAGATCGGCACGCAGCAAGGCCACCTGCTCTTTGGTGGCGTCTTGCCCCAGCAAAAACACCACCGGATCACCCACATACTGAAACAGCAAAAAGGCTATGAATGCCACCGTGATCATGACGACCACGGCCTGAATCAGCCGCTGCAGGATGAAAGCGAGCATCAGTTGACTTTGATCAGCGACCAGTCGAGGCGGTTGTCAGGCCGGTGCACCACATCGATGTTTTTCTTCATGGCCCATGGGATCACCTGGTTGTGCAGGGGAATGTGCGCCACCGTGTCGTTTTGCAGTTGCAGGCCTTCGGTCAGCAAGCGGTTGCGCACCGGCAAGTCGGTCTCGGTTTTGACACGGTCCACGATGTAATCCATGCGCGTGTTGCTGTAGCGGCCCACGTTGTAGTTGCCATCGCCGCCTGTGCCCACAGTGCGCACCAGCGACTGAAGGCTGTACAAGCCGTCAAATGTGGGCACGCCCCAGCCCAGCATGTAAATGCTGGCTTCGTAGCGCTGGATCATCGGGAAATACGTCACCAGCGGCATGGAGCGCAGCTTGGCCTTGATGCCCACTTTGGCCCACATGGCCGTGATGGCCTGGCAAATTTCTTCGTCGTTGATGTAGCGGTTGTTGGGGCAGGCAAAGTCCACCTCAAAACCGTTGGGGTAACCGGCTTCAGCCAACAGCTTTTTAGAGGCCTCTTGCGAATACGGGAAACGCTTGTCTACCGCTTTGGTCCAGCCGTTCACCTGAGGCGCCACCAGCGCACCGGTGGTTTGAGCCAGGCCACGCATGGTCACGCGCTGGATGGTGTCGATGTCGATGGCCTGGTAAAGCGCTTTGCGAACTTTCACATCTTTCAGGGGATTTTTGCCCTTGACGCTGGAGCCGGGCAATTCGTCGCGCATCTGGTCCATGCCCAAAAAGATGGTGCGGTTTTCGATGCCGTCGATCACTTTCAGGTTGGTGTTGCTGCGCATACGGCCCAGGTCTTGCGGGCTGGGGTCCAGCACAAAGTCAAGCTCGCCAGACAGCAAGGCCGCAGCACGTGTGGCTTCGTTCTTGATGGGCGTGTAGATGATCTCGGTCACATTGCTGGGCACTTCAGACCAGCCCCACCAGTTGGGGTTTTTCACCAGCACCAGCTTCTGGTCGGGTTGCCATTCTTTGACCATGTAAGCGCCACTGCCCAATGAATTGCGGTGGGCAAAGTTTTCTTCTTTGACCTTGATGTCTTTGGGTTCGACCGACTTGTTCTTTTCAGCCCAGGCCTTGCTCATGATGCGTAGCTCGGTCAACTGGTTCAGCATCACCGGGTTGGGGCCACTCAGAATAATGTCCACGGTGTTGGCATCCACCTTGACGATGCGGCTGAAGCCCTGTGTGTAAACGGTGAAGTTGGAGGTTTTGGCGCGGGCACGGTCCAAAGAAAACACCACGTCATCGGCTGTCAGCGGCGAGCCGTCACTGAACTTCACGCCTTTGCGCAAATTAAAGCGGTATTGGGTGCCCGATATCTCCCTCCACGAGGTGGCCAGCTTGCCTTCCACCTTGAAGGTTTTGCTGTTGTAGTAAAGCAGCGAGTCAAAAATAGCGGCGTGAACGCCGTTGCCCAAGGCGTTGTTTTGCGAATGGATGTCCAGCGTGGGAATGTCGCTGGCACTGGACCACTTGAAAGGCTTGGCCTGTGCCAGGCCCGGGGCCAAGCAAGCGGCCAAGGCCAAGGAAACCATCAAGGGCTTGGCTTGAAACGGGAAACGGGACATCGAATTCATCAAAATCACCTCTTTGGCTTAGTGGATTGAACAAAAGGCTGACTATGCAACATTCAGGCCCAGGCAAGGGAGAGGGAATTCCCCAAATCGGCGGGTGATGGAGCCGCTTTGCTTTAATTAGTCGCTGCGCTCACCCGGATCGTCTTTGCGCTCCCTCTCCCGCTGCAGTTCCCGCTTCAAACGCTCTTTTTTCAAGTCATGAAACTGGTGCAAAGCGAACACAAAAACCAATAAAAAAATACCAAGTTCGATCCATATCCCCATGCTGGCACTCCAGGTCAATTCAGTTCACGCATGATCAGTCAAGGGTGTTGCGGCTGTCAATAAGTGGGCTTGCTTTCGCGCCCAGCCTCCCCAGCGGCCCCAAGCTCGCCAAATGAGCCAGTCAAGCTGTTCGCGCATACAGCTTTTGCCCGCCCCGCAAGGCTTGCCGCAGGCTCATTCCCTGAGCTTGGTGCTTGAGATGATCCATGTCCCCCAAGACAAGGCATCCACAGGACAAGCACACCATGACCGCTCAGATCTCCGAAATACTCTACTACCAGGGGCGCAAGCAGCGCATGTGCACAGAGCCGCTGAGCGACTACTTTGAGTTGGCAGGCATCGAGCCCCGGTTCGAGGTCAGCTGCACCGCCTTGTGGCGCGGCTATGTAGGGGAATGGGCCGTCATAGAAGGGCGGCTGTACCTCATTGGCATCACTGGCACGCTGGAGGGCGACAAGCCGGCGTCGCTGGAAACTTTTTCCCCCGGTTTTCCAGACCGTGTGTTTGCGCATTGGTACAGCGGGCAGGTGCGCCTGCTAATGGGCCAGCAGCTTGAATACGTGCACGGCGGTTACGCCAGCACCTACGAGCAAGACCTGCTGATCGACTTTGACCATGGCGTCATCAGTCAAACCACGCTGCGGCACAACAACTTGCCGGCGCAGCCAAACGCTTCATGATGGTCTACCTTTATGCCTACCTGGCCGCAGGCGTGGTGGTGTGGCTGGCTTTGCTGATGGAAAACCGGCGCTCCGGCAGCGCTAGGCTGTCGAAGCCAAGCGCCTTCATGGACGCGCTGCACCCTGAGCGCAAAACGCGGCGTTACCGCATCCTCTCTGGGCTGGTCGCCCCCGTGCTGTCTGCTGCTGCCATGGTGCTGCTCTGGCCCATCGGGTTGCTGGTGCAGCTGCAATACAAGGCCGAGCAGCGTGCCCGTTCCCGGCGCGAAGAAGCCGACACCTTCAAGCTAAAGGCCGCAGACTTGCTGAAGCGCCTGAGCCTGGCCGACATCGCGCAGCGCGAGATGGTCCACGACCCGCTGGGCGCCGCCCCGCAAGTGCCCTTTGGCCACGCCCACGCCGCCTGGCAAAAGTTCACTGAGGCACTGCAGCCCGGCGACGAAATCTGGCGCTTTAGCGCCCAACGCACGCTGTCATGTGGCCCGCAAGAGCACCGCCGCGGCTATGCCATCCAGCGCAAAGGCCAGGTTGGCGCGCACTTCATCACCACACGCAAACGCTTTTCAGAGTAACCAAGGAAACACCATGACAACACCCACCCTCCTTTTGTCGCCGCTCAAAACGGCAGTCCCGGCCCAGGGCGGCACGCTGGACGTGCTGGTTCGGCATTTTGGCCCCGGCCAAGTTCCCGGTCGATGTGGCCCGCCGCATCGACCAGGAAATTCAAAAAGCCCTGGCGGATACGGCGTTTCGCGACAAGGTCCAATCAGACGGCACCGAGATCGTGGGGCTGGGTCAGGCAGGCTTTCCGGACTACCTGCGTCAGGACCTGCAAAAGTGGAAACGCGCGGTCGAACTCAGCGGCGCCAAGGTCGATTGATCAGCGCGGGCGGGCTGCGCCAGCACTGCCTGGCGGATCAAACACGATGTCGGCGTAACGCCAACCGCCCGGTGTGTTGCACAAAGTGGCGGTGAAGGGCCGGTAGGAAGCTGAGCTGAATTTGGCCTGGCGGCAATGCAAATTTTCCTTGGTCAAAAACGAGGCGCCCAGCAGCATTGATTCCGCTGCACCCGTAGTTGCCCCCGGTATCGCTGCGCTGGTGCCGGCGGCTTGTTTGTTCAGAGCCGTCTGTATGAGTGCCTGACGGTTTTTCGTGTTGCTTGAGGGAGTGAATTTCCGGAAATCAACCAGGTCACGCTGCCTGAAAACATAACCCGGAAAGCTGTGCGTGCGAACCTCCTCGATGGCACGCACATAGTGGCCGAGGCTGGGCGCATAGTTCAAGCGTCGCCTTTGCCAATGCGCACCGGAGGCTGATGAGCGGCGGCAGTCAATCAGGAAGGTGTCAAATTGCCCTGCAGCCAAGGTCAATCGCATGGACTTTGGCACATTGCATGTCCAGTCCTCACTGAATTGCTGCGAAACCTGGTCACTTGTTGCGGTGACAGTCGCGCTGATGTCCGCTTTATTGCCAACGCTCAAGGGCCAGAGCGAGCGACTTTGGTTCTGAATGGCAACGCTGTACTTTGTTGTGCCCGATTCCCATTCAGTGGGCAGGAGTTCAATTTCGTGGCGTTTGATGGCCTGGGTGCGGCCGTAACCTAATGACCAGTGCGTCGAAAGTGCGTTGGATGCGACCACTTCTTCAATGTAGCCATCGCTAAAGACAAAAAAATCACCCCTCACGGGCATGGGCGTGGCTGCATTCGGCAGAGGTGCTATTTCAACACCAGGGTTCTTGATCGAGACGCAGCCGGTCAATGCCAAGGTCAGCAGAAGGCCCAAGGGCCGTGCAGTTCTGTATGTCACTGCAGGCTCCAGTTTTGAATTAGTGCCTGCTGCTCGCGCCCGTGCAGTCTGCGTGCCCAATAGGAAAGCGTGCTTTCAAGGTAAGAGTCAAGCTCCTTGGCCGAAATCATCCCGTCCTGATTGCCGTTGGGTGCCCGGTCTGCAGCGCCACTCATGGCTTCAAGGAAATATGTGGTGAACAGGCTTTTTTCTTCGCCCGGATCCCAGGAGGCAATTTGATTTTGCCGTGTTGCACTGATCACCGTCAGGGTCGAAGGTGGTGCCAGCAGCTTGGGCCGGATAAAAATGGGCGAGGCGTTGGTAATGATGGGGCCGGACTGGGCCACGCCACTGAAACAAGATTCCAGCAAAAGCATGGTGGACTGCGTCTTGAGCAGGGCCAGGTTTTTGAACAGGGTGCTGACGGGGTAGCCATTGAGTTCAAGATGCGAGCTGTCTGCATCGCTGGGGATGATGTAGCTGTCCGCATCCCCTGATGGGGCGCCGTGCCCCGCGTAATACACATAGACCCGTGACTTGTGGGGCTTGACCCAGTCGCTCAACTGGCCACTGGCCTTGTTATCCGATCCGAAAACTTTCAGCAACTGGGCCTGGGTGGCGTTTTCAAGAAAGATGATGTTGTCGGGCGCAATGCCCAGGCCTTCAAGCGCAAACTTCTTGAAGGCGCTGGCATCTTTGGGTGCTGCGCCATTTTGAGGAATGCTGCGTTCCCTGTAATTTCCAATCGCCACGATCACAGCAATGTCATCGTCTGTGTTGCTTCGCATGCGGCTGAATTTGGGGGTGTCTTTCATCGCTATTGGCAAGGCTGCAACAGGCGCTGTTGCCCATGCAAGTTGGTTGCGCGAAGCCAGAGCCGTTGCCGAACCTGCCAGGCTGAGTGGAGCCTCAGCCGGCTTTCTGGCGACCAGCGGAAAGACTTGGCCGGACATGACGCTCTTGAAGAAAACTGGTTTCTGAACGCTTGAAGCCGCAAGCTCCAGAGGCAAGTGAAAACGCAGGAAGTCGAGTTCTGATTCACCCGGATGCGAACCGCCACCACTGCCTGAGTCAGAGCCGGATGACCCGCCCCCGCTACCGCCTCCACCCCCACCAGAGTCACCTCCGCCATGGCCATCGCTGTCTGCCATGGCCGGCGCAAAAGCGAAGACAAATGCCAGTGCCAACGCAATCGCCATGGTGGCTTTGGCGGGACCATGGTGACGGGTGCAGGTAATTTTTTTCATGGGGTCTCGTTGTTGCAGTGCTGATGAGTTGATCTTAGGAAGCCAAAGTTAATGTGGGATTAACCTGAGCCCCTAACAATGAATCTCATCAATTTCAGATTCAAGGTTATGAACGCTCGAGACCTCTCTACTGCTGCAACCGGTGTATTTCTTGCCTTAGCTCTGGGGGGGTGCGCATCGATCAAGCCGTTGATACCGGTACCGCTGGATGCAGGCACTGCGGTTTCAATGGGCAACGATGCTGAAATTTTTACCAGCCAATGGAACCCCTTGCCGGGTTGCGTCAGTCTCAAACAACTGAGCACGGTGAAAGCGGCCGCGGACCTGCGCGCTGACCTGGTGGAAAGCATCAAGGCGCATCTGCTGTCCAAGGGCTACAAATTGGCTGCCAAGGATCAGCCATGCGATTACCAGATGGACGGTGAAATTACGCATAGAGACAAAGGCTTCTTTGGTGTCTTTTTACGCTCAACCCTGGGTGCCGTGCTTGAGCTCAAACGCGTGTCCAGCGCCCAGCGCATGTGGCGGTCCACGCAGAAGGTCGATTTCAGCGATGGGGCTGTGCCTTTCTCGCTACTTGGTATTTCAAGCGGCATCTACAAGGCCTCAGACAACCTTTCCCGCGAAAAAGAGCTGATGGCCGTGGACAACCTGGCCCGCAAACTCACCAGCTCTTTGCCCTACCTGCCCGAGCCGCAGAAACTGCCTCGCTCTGGCAGCAGCCGATGGCCTGAAGGCCTCGATAAATGGCTGGAAAAACAGCCGGAAATTGACAGGCCGCAGTTGCTCCGGGCAGCCTTGAAAAACGATGCCTTGAACGGGCAAGAGGCCGAAATGGCCTATGCCCGTCTTTGTAAGCTTGAAAGTGTCGCCGCCAATTGGCGTGGATGGGCGCAGCTCCGGCTCAGTGCAGGCGACCAGGAGGGTGCATTGACGGTGCTCTCCAGAGGGATAAAGAGCAGCCCACCGGATCCGGATGGCTATTTTTTGAAAGGCAGGATTCTTGCCAGCCTGAACCGCTTTCAAGAGGCCGATGACGCGCTGATTCAATCGATTGCCATCAACGCAGATAACCCGCTTTATTACGAAGCCCTCGCCTATGTGAACACATCGCGGGGCAATTACGAAAGGGCTCTGGCCGCGTACAAAAAGATCGTAGCGATCACCCCGGGGGAGCCTTTTGCACACAAGAACCTGGCGGAACTCTCACTCAAACTGGGTGATCCGGATTCGTCCATGCGGTATTTCGAGACAGCTTCCAGGCTTTACGCGGAAAGCGGGAGCAAAGAAAAAGTCCTGGAAATCAGAAATGCGCTGACGAACTATGTCAGCAGAACGGGCGATTCGTCACCACTGGCCCGTCAGGTTGCCAGCCAGGTTGCTGCAGACCTCAAGCGTGTGGTTGCACCATGAATCGCACACTGCAATGCCTGCTGCTGTGCCTGTTGTCCATGGGCGGTATTGCCCTGGCCGGCACGCCCGAATTGATCGGGGAAGCGGAAACCCGCCTCTACGAGGCTCCTTTGACCTTGCTGTCGCAGGCACCAATCAGTTCAGACATGGGTGGACCGGAAATCCTATTGGTCAAGCCCGATGTGAGCTCGCCGCTTCAAAGTCCGATGGGTATGCAAATCCTTGTGCTGCCCAAAGACGGCTCCCAGATCAATTGGCAATCCGTGCAGCTGTTGTATGGCTCTCTCAGGTTCAACATTACGGACCGATTTTTGAAACTGGCGCAAAGGGACAAGGAAGGCTACATCGTCAAGGCCATGAACATACCCCAGGGTAACCATCGTCTATTGATCCTGATTCAGGATTCAAAGAACCGGACGGGGCGCCGTGAGCTGTTTTTCACCGTAGCCGGCGGGGGGACCACAGAATGAAAGCCGCATGGCGCTGCGTGCTGACGGCCGCCATGGCGTGCTGTTTCAGTGCCGCCTCTCAAGCCCTTCCGGCGGTGGATGAAAATGCGCTGGCCGGCCAAAAAATCGGCATCCTGATTGAGGTCGGTGAGCTGGAGTCGGCCGCTGTCCTGCTGCAGGCGCTGGACGCTCAAAACGAGATATCACCTGCGCTGGCTGCGCGCCGGATGGGCGACCTTTATTACCAGCTGGGACAATACGGTCGCGCCATTGAAATTTACAAATCGATCCCTGCCGATGGCGGCGGTTCGCCACACGACGCCGGACAAATAGCGCTGGCATATGTGAAATTGAATGACCGAAGTGCGCTAAAAATGCATCTGGAGTCGGTCCCGACGCCCTTGACAGGCCGTTTTCTGCGCCGTGTTCAGGCCTACGATGCCCTCAAGAATTCGGGTTCGGCTCTGGCCTTTGACAAGCTCAAGGCTGATGCCCGCAGCGGTACCCAGACGGCGGTGGCCAAGCTGGACCTGGCATGGGTTTTTCATGAGATGGGTGCATTCGCTGATGCCGTGAAGTTGCTTGCTGAACCCATGCCCAAAGAACTGAATGCACAGGACCAGATAGCCTGGCGTTTTTTGCTGGCATCGTCATACCGACAGTCGGCGCGAGCAGAACTGGCCTGTGACATTTTTAAAGAGGTGGCGCGGCTTGTATCCGCAGACATATCTGGTCATGCGTTGGGCCTGAGTCAAGCGTGGCAGAAAAAACTGGCCTGCAGCCAGAGCCGGATCAACCGGATCCCTGCACCGACACCGCACGTTGTACCGACACCGCCTGCAGCGCAGCCGCCGGCGCTGTCCAGTCATGTCGCGGCCGACTCGCTCTTGATGAACAAAAGAGG
>JBIKHR010000045.1:0-12879 GCA_044362035.1 Polaromonas sp.
ATCTCCATCGCGCAAATGACGAGGTGGGAGGCGCCGCAGGCGCATCGGGGGGGGATCTTTTTCATCGGTCGATTTCGCCGAACACGATGTCCATCGTGCCAATGACAGCCACGGCGTCGGCAATCATGTGACCGCGCGACATCTCATCCATGGAGGCCAGATGCGAAAAGCCCGGTGGACGGATCTTCAGGCGGTAAGGCTTGTTGGCGCCATCGCTGACGATGTAGATGCCGAACTCGCCCTTGGGATGCTCGACAGCGGCGTAAGCCTCGCCTTCGGGCACATGGAAACCTTCAGTGAACAGCTTGAAGTGATGGATCAGCTCTTCCATGTTTGACTTCATCGACTCACGATCTGGTGCAGCCACCTTGTGGTTGCTGGTGATGACCGGGCCGGGGTTGACGCGCAGCCAGTCAACGCACTGCTTGATGATGCGGTTGGACTGGCGCATTTCGGCAACGCGCACCAGGTAGCGGTCATAGCAGTCACCGGTCTTGCCGACGGGCACGTCGAAGTCCATCTGGGCATAGGCGTCGTAAGGCTGCTGCTTGCGCAGGTCCCAGGCGAAGCCCGAGCCGCGCAACATCGGGCCGGTGAAGCCCAGGTTGAGCGCGCGCTTCGGCGAGACCACACCGACACCGACGGTACGCTGCTTCCAGATGCGGTTGTCGGTGAGCAGGGTTTCGTACTCATCCACCAGGCCGGGGAACTTGGCCGCGAAGTCGTCGATGAAATCGAGCAGCGAGCCCTGGCGGTTTTCGTTCAGCGCTTCGATCGCCTTGGCATTCTTAAGCTTGCTGACCTTGTACTGCGGCATGCTGTCCGGCAGGTCCCGGTAAACGCCGCCCGGCCGGAAATAAGCCGCATGCATGCGCGCGCCGGAAACGGCCTCGTACATGTCAAACAGGGCTTCGCGTTCGCGAAAGCAGTAAATCAGGATGTTCATGGCGCCGCAGTCGAAACCGTGCGCGCCCAGCCACATCAGGTGGTTCAGCAAGCGTGTGATCTCGGCGTACATGACGCGGATGTATTGGGCGCGAACCGGCACGTCCACACCCATCATCTTCTCGATGGCCAGGCAGTAGGCCTGCTCGTTGGACATCATCGACACGTAGTCAAGGCGGTCCATGTAGGGCAGCGACTGGATGTAGGTCTTGCTCTCGGCGAGCTTTTCTGTGGCGCGGTGCAGCAGGCCGATGTGTGGATCAGCGCGCTGGATCACTTCACCGTCGAGCTCAAGCACTAGGCGAAGCACACCATGCGCGGCCGGGTGTTGAGGCCCGAAGTTGAGCGTGTAATTTTTGATTTCAGCCATGTCTTAAACCTTGACCGCCGATGCACGGCCCTGCTGTCCAGCGTAGTTGTCTTCGCGGATCACGCGCGGGGTGATCTCGCGCGGCTCGATCGTGACCGGTTGGTAAATGACGCGCTTTTGTTCCGGGTCGTAACGCATTTCGACATGACCGGTGGTCGGGAAATCCTTGCGGAAAGGATGGCCGATGAAGCCATAGTCGGTCAGGATGCGGCGCAGGTCGTTGTGACCTTCAAAGATGATGCCGAACAGGTCAAAAGCTTCGCGCTCGAACCAGTTGACCGAGTTCCAGACCTCGTTCAAGGACGGCAACACCGGGAAGTCGTCATCAGGGCAAAACACCTTCAGGCGAACGCGCTGGTTCAGGCTGACCGACAGAAGGTGCGAGGTGGCGCAAAAGCGCAGGCCGTCGTAGCGGCCGTCGCCGTATTCAGAGTAGTCAATGCCGCACAGGTCGAGCAGTTGCTCGAACTGGCAACCGGGCGTGTCGCGCAGGATCAGGGCCGCGGCAACGTAATCAGCTGCCTTGACCACGATGGTGAGCTCGCCCAGGGCGACCGTGGCACGCGCAAGCTTGTCACCCAGTGCGGTGGTAACGATGTCCTTGAGTTGCTCGGCGGAAGCAGGATGCAGTGGTCCCATCAAGCCCTCGCAATGGTGTTGGTGCGGCGGATTTTTTGCTGCAATTGGATGATGCCGTACATCAGCGCTTCGGCCGTTGGCGGGCAGCCCGGCACATAGACATCGACCGGCACAATGCGGTCACAACCGCGCACCACGGAATAACTGTAGTGGTAGTAGCCACCGCCATTGGCGCAAGAGCCCATGGACAGCACCCAACGTGGCTCGGCCATCTGGTCATACACCTTGCGCAGGGCCGGACCCATCTTGTTGCACAGCGTGCCAGCCACGATCATCAGGTCGGACTGGCGCGGGCTCGGACGAAACAGCATGCCGAAACGGTCCAGGTCATAACGCGAAGCGCCGGCGTGCATCATCTCTACTGCGCAGCAGGCCAGACCAAAGGTCATGGGCCACAGCGAGCCGGTTTTGGCCCAATTGACCACCGAGTCGTAACTCGTGGTCATGAAGCCTTCGTTGAATACACCTTCAAGTGACATACCAGTACCTTTGTGGCGGAGATTTGACCCCTTTCAGCGGGGCCATAGCGTGGTGTTGTGTGTGGCTTGTACGAACTGACAGGTTGTTGTTGGCTGCGCTTATTCCCAGTCGAGCGCGCCTTTTTTCCACTCGTAGACAAAGCCCACGACCAGAATGCCGAGAAAAATCATCATGGACCAGAAACCGACGGCACCAATATCCTTGAGCGCCACAGCCCAGGGGAAAAGAAAAGCGATTTCAAGATCAAAAAGAATGAAGAGGATGGCCACGAGGTAGTAGCGCACGTCGAACTTCATGCGGGCGTCTTCGAAGGCTTCGAAGCCGCATTCATAGGGGGAATTTTTTTCGCTGTCGGGGCGGTGCGGGCCCAGCAAACGACCCAGAACCTGGGGCAGTACGCCCACTGCAACACCGACCAGAATGAACAACAGGACGGGTAGATATTGCTCGAGGTTCATCTTGTTGTTATCACCAAGGGCCGGCCTTGGGGCACCACAGCGTTAGGCACCTCAAGCGCACGGCATTGCCAATGCCTGTAGTTGGTGCGGACGGCGAGACTCGAACTCGCACAGCTTTCGCCACTACCCCCTCAAGATAGCGTGTCTACCAATTTCACCACGTCCGCGGTTTTTTTCAGTGTCTGGATGCATGAGGAACAGCGAGAAGTTTGGCTTTCCAGACAGTCTCAGAGTTTACCCTGAAAAGGGCTCGCTTTTCGAGGAGCGAGCCCTCATCTCAGGGCTTATTTGGTCGGGATCTGACCGGCGCCCGGTGCGGGTGGTGCGGGCGGCACGGCAGAGGCGCCGACCGGTGCAGCCGGTGTTGTGGTACCTGGAATTTGCGTTGCTGCAGGAGCAGTTGGAATGGCGGCGGCCGGGGTTTCGAGCACGCTCGTGCCGGTGCGCGGCGTCGCATTACCGAAATAGGCTAGCGCCAGTGTGCAGATAAAAAACACAGCGGCCAACACGCCAGTGGTGCGCGAAAGAAAATTGGAGCTGCCGCTGGCACCGAACAGGCTGCCCGAACCGCCGCTGCCGAAGGCTGCGCCCATGTCGGCGCCCTTGCCGTGCTGCACAAGAATAAGGCCGATCATGCCCAAGGCGGTAAGCATCTGGACGGTCAGGATAAGGGTCAAAGCTACGTTCATCGGGTACTCCTGGATTCTCTAAAAAATGGGCCGGGCACTCAGGCGGCAGCCGCTGAAACAATGGTTAAAAAGTCGGCCGCCTTGAGCGAGGCGCCGCCAATCAGGCCCCCGTCAATGTCCGGTTGGGCCAGCAAGGTGGCGGCATTGGCAGCATTCATACTGCCCCCGTAAATGATCTTGACGCGGCTGGCCTGCGCGCTGGCTGCCGCCAGTTGGGCCCGCAGCACCGCATGCACGGCTTGCGCTTCTTCGGGGCTGGCGGTCTTGCCCGTGCCAATGGCCCAGACAGGCTCGTAAGCCACCACGATCTCGCTGATGCAATGACCGTTGGCCTGAATCACGGCGGCCAGCTGGCGCTTGACCACCTCGGTGGTGCGGCCGGCCTCACGCTCGGCCAGTGTCTCGCCCACACAAACAATCGGTGTGATGCCCGCGGCCAGCGCTTGCTGCGCCTTGGCGGCCACCAGAGCGTCGGTTTCACCGTGGTACTGGCGTCGCTCTGAATGCCCGACGATGGCGTAGCGGCACGCAAAATCTTTCAACATGCTCGCGCTGACTTCGCCGGTGAAGGCACCCACAGCGTGGCTAGAGACATCCTGCGCACCCAGCGCCACACCGGACAAGGCCGCAGAAGCTGCAGCCATGGCCTTGAACTGCGCGAAATACGGCGCCGGAATGCAGACAGCAACTTCGCAAGACCAGCCGGTCGGCATGCCGCTGGCCAATGCGCTCAGCAAGGCTTCGTTGGCAGCCAGGCTGCCATTCATTTTCCAGTTGCCGGCAATCAGTTTTGTCATGACTACTTACCGTTCACCAGGTCAAGACAATCTTGCCCACGTGCTGATTGGATTCCATCAGCGTGTGCGCCGCTGCAGCCGAATCGGCCGCAAAGGTTTGGTAAATAACCGGCTTGATGGCGCCGCTTTCGAGCAGCGGCCAGACCTTGGCGCGCAGTGCACCGGCGATCGCCGTCTTGAAGTCCAGCGGCCGCGGGCGCAGTGTCGAGCCGGTGATGGTTAGGCGCTTGCGCAAGACCATGCCGGCATTGAACTCGGCCTTGACGCCGCCCTGCACTGCAATGATGACCAGCCGGCCGTCTTCAGCCAGACACTCGACCTCACGCGCCACGTAGCTGCCGGCGACCATGTCCAGAATGACATTGACGCCCTTGCCGTCGGTGAGGCGTTTGGCTTCCGCCGAAAAATCAGCCGTCTTGTAATTGATCGCGTGGTCAGCACCCAGCGCCAGGCAAGCGGCGCATTTCTCGTCGCTGCCGGCGGTGGCGATGACGGTCGCGCCCAAGGCTTTGGCCATTTGGATGGCGGTCACTCCGATGCCGCTGGTGCCGCCCTGGATGAGCAATATTTCACCGGCCTGCAAGCGGGCGCGGTCAAACACATTGCTCCAGACCGTGAAGAAAGTCTCTGGCAGGGAAGCCGCCTCAATGTCTGTCAAACCCTGGGGCAGAGGCAGACACTGGCCCACCGGCGCGACGCACAACTCGGCATAACCGCCACCGGCCACCAGCGCGCAAACACGGTCGCCGAGCTTGAAGCCGGCAGCGGCCATGGCAGCGGCATCGCCAGCGATGATCTCACCCGCAACTTCCAGTCCGGGAATGTCTGACACGCCTGGCGGCACCGGGTAGTTGCCGGTGCGCTGCAACACGTCGGGGCGATTGACCCCGCTGGCTGCCACACGGATCAAAACCTCGCCAATACCGGCGACAACAGATGCGCGTTCGCCCATCCGAAGCACTTCGGGTGCGCCGTAAGCGGAGATTTCAACAGCTTTCATGAGGGTTTGATGTGCAGGCTGACCGCACCGCCAGTCTTTCAAACCGGCGGCACTGGTCAAGAGGGCTTAACCCTGATCGCTCTGCTGGCTGGGACGGTCGAGCAGCGCTTTCATGGACAGCTTGACGCGACCTTTTTCGTCCGTCTCCATGACCTTGACGCGGATGATCTGGCCTTCCTTGAGGTAGTCAGAGACTTTCTCAACGCGCTCGTGGGCGATCTGGCTGATGTGCAGCAGACCGTCTTTGCCGGGCAGCAGATTGACCAGGGCGCCGAAGTCCAGCAGCTTGGTGATCGGGCCTTCGTAGATCTTGCCGATTTCGACTTCAGCGGTGATCTCGGCGATGCGGCGCTTGGCTTCGTCAGCCTTGCCGCTGTCGTTCGATGCGATGGTGATGGTGCCGTCTTCTGCAATGTTGATCTGCGTGCCGGTCTCTTCGGTCAGCGCACGGATGACGGCGCCGCCCTTGCCGATCACGTCACGGATCTTGTCGGGGTTGATCTTCATGACGTACAAGCGCGGTGCGAAGTCGGACACTTCGGTCTTGGCTTCGCCCATGGCTTCTTGCATCTTGCCCAGAATGTGCATGCGTGCTTCTTTGGCCTGAGCCAAAGCGACTTGCATGATTTCCTTGGTGATGCCCTGGATCTTGATGTCCATCTGCAGCGCGGTGATGCCGTTGGTGGTACCGGCCACTTTGAAGTCCATGTCGCCCAGGTGATCTTCATCGCCCAGGATGTCGGTCAGCACGGCAAAGCGGTTGTCTTCCTTGATCAGGCCCATGGCGATACCGGCCACGTGGGCTTTCATCGGCACGCCGGCGTCCATCAGCGACAGGCAGCCGCCGCAGACCGATGCCATCGACGAGGAGCCGTTGGACTCGGTGATCTCGCTGACCACGCGCATGGTGTACGGGAAGTCTTCTTTGTTTGGCAGCACGGCGATCAGCGCGCGCTTGGCCAGACGGCCGTGACCGATTTCACGGCGCTTTGGCGAGCCCACGCGACCGGTTTCGCCAGTGGCGAACGGAGGCATGTTGTAGTGCAGCATGAAGCGGTCTTCATAGTCGCCACTCAAGGCGTCAATGCGCTGTGCATCGCGCTCGGTACCCAGCGTAGTGACCACCAGTGCCTGAGTTTCCCCGCGCGTGAAAAGAGCCGAACCGTGGGTGCGTGGCAGCACGGAATTGCGAATTTCGATAGCGCGCACGGTACGCGTGTCGCGGCCGTCGATGCGTGGCTCGCCGGCCAGAATCTGGCTCCGGACGATTTTGGCTTCGATGTCAAACAACATGCCTTCAACGGCCACACCGTCAAATGCCACGCCGTCGGCCTTGAGCGCGGCCATGACCTCAGAGGTCACCACGCGGCAAGCTTGCGTGCGGGCTTGTTTGGTGCGAATTTGATAAGCAGCTTCGAGCTTGGCGGCAGCCAGTTCATTGACCTTGGCGATCAGCGGCAGGTCTTTGGCAGGCGCTTGCCAGGCCCAGACCGGCTTGCCGGCGTCCCGCACAAGTTCGTGGATCGCGTTGATGGCGATGTTGCCCTGCTCATGGCCAAACACCACGGCGCCAAGCATGATTTCTTCAGACAGTTGCTGGGCTTCGGACTCGACCATCAGCACGGCGGCTTCGGTACCGGCCACCACCAGGTCCATCTGCGAATCTTTGAGCTGCGTCTTGCCGGGGTTCAGCACGTACTGACCGTCGATGTAGGCCACACGGGCAGCGCCGATCGGGCCGTTGAACGGAATGCCAGAGATCGACAGCGCAGCGCTCGAAGCGATCAGCGCAGGAATGTCGCCTTCAACTTCAGGGTTGAGGGACAGCACATGAATGACGACCTGCACCTCGTTGAAGAAGCCTTCGGGGAACAACGGGCGGATCGGGCGGTCTATCAGGCGCGATGTCAGGGTCTCGAATTCGCTGGGGCGGCCTTCGCGCTTGAAAAAGCTGCCTGGAATACGGCCGGCGGCGTAGGTTTTCTCAAGGTAATCGACGGTCAGGGGAAAGAAATCCTGGCCGGGCTTGGCGTCGGTCTTGGCGACCACGGTGGCCAACACCACGGTGCCGTCCATGTCAACGATGACGGCGCCGCTGGACTGACGGGCGACTTCGCCGGTTTCCATCGTGACCTTGTGCTGGCCCCATTGGAAGGTTTTGCTGACTTTATTGAAAATGCTCATGTTTTTTCTCCGTTTAAGTAGGGTGCATGTGGCTGCTACCCAATGCCCAGAGCGGGCCGGCTGAACACGATGCCATTCCACAAAATGCCTGAAAACCGCCTGAAACCGGGGTTTTGAGAGGACTTTTCTTGTGGAATGACACAGCGCGTGCTCTTTTTGCCTTGCTCCGAAGTAAAAAACGCCTGAGCTAGTGAACTAACTCAGGCGTTCTTCAAAGTTGTCAGTGCTTACTTGCGCAGGCCGAGTTTGCCGATCAGCGCAACATAACGGGAAGCGTCTTTGGACTTCAGGTAGTCCAGAAGTTTGCGGCGGCGGCTGACCATACGCAGCAGACCGCGGCGGCCGTGGTGATCTTTGGCATGGGTCTTGAAGTGAGGCATCAATTCATTGATGCGGCCGGTCAGCAGGGCCACTTGAACTTCCGGGCTGCCGGTGTCGCCAGCCTGGCGTGCGTTGGCCTGAACAATGTCGGCCTTGATCGATTTTGCAATCATGGGTTTACCTTTGAGGACTTGCGAACGAAGCAGTGTTCCCACTGTGGGAGTTGACCGCTTTCGTCGTGTTTTAATTGCAGGCTCAGCACGGGACCGCGCCAGCAAAGCCATAGATTATAGCCCAGGGCGGCGCCCGGGCTGCGCGAGCCAGTCGGCCAGCCTTTGCACCCCGGCGTGCAGGCGGCCCGGGTCCTGGCTGGCAAAACACCAGCGCAGCCAGCCCAGCTGCTCGGCTTGCGTGCTGCTGGCAAAAGCCGCCCCGGGCGCCAGACCCAGCCCGGCCTCGACCACCAGGCGCTTCGCCGTGGCCAGCGAATCCTGAAACTCCGGGCGGCCCGTCAGGCGGAAAAACGCGTACATGCCACCGGCTGCTGGGGCCAGTTGCACGCCGGGCAGCGCCTGCAAGAGCGGCACCAGGGTGTCGCGGCAGGCTTTGAGGTGCGCCACCACCTGCGGCGTCACCTCGTCGGTGCGCTGCAAGGCCACCACGCCGGCGCGCTGCACAAACACCGGTGAACACGAGGTGTTGAACTCGATCAACTTGCCCATGTGTGGCGTCATGCTGGCCGGCATCACCAGCCAACCCAGGCGCCAGCCGGTCATCAAAAAGCTCTTGGAAAAGCTGTGCACCACCACCAGCCGGTCCTCCGGTTCAGAAATGTCCAGAAAACTCGGCGCGCAACCATTGGGCGTGGGCTCGTAATACAGACGCTCGTAGACCTCGTCGGCCAGGATCCAGGTGCCGGTGCCGCGGCAATGCGCCAGCAGGGTTTGCTGCTCGGCGCGGCTGAGCGTCCAGCCGGTCGGGTTGTTGGGGGCGTTGAGCACCAGCAGCCGCGTGGCCGGCGTGATGGCAGCCAGCAGCTCGGCCATGTCCAGCTGCCACTGGCCGTCCACCGGCCGCAGGCTGACGCAATGCACCTCGGCGCCCATGACGGCCGGCTGCGCCGTCAGATTCGGCCAGACCGGCGTCACCACCACCACACGGTCGCCGGCATTGACCAGAGCCTGTACCGCCAGCATCAGCGCATTCACGCCCCCGGCCGTCACCGCCAAGCGGTCCACGCCCACGAGCGCGGCACCCGCCGTGCGCATGGCGCTGCAGTAACGGGCGATTTCCTCGCGCAGTTCGGGCAGGCCCAGGTTGTGCGCGTAAAAGGTTTCGCCACTGTTCATTGAGTCGGCCGCCGCTTGCCGGATAAAGGCCGGCGTCACCTCGTCGCTCTCGCCAAACCAGAACTTGAGCACATCGTCCCGGCCCATGCCGGCATTGGCGACCTGACGGATCATGGATTCTTCGAGGTTCAGGACGGCTTGGCGCATAAAAGGAAGTCTTTGCAAAAAATGAAAAATCTGTAACGATTCAAGGGCAACTCAGGAGGGCCGGTCCATCTGACAGCTGTGTGGCTGCTCGGCGCGGGTCTGCGAAATGGTCTTGATGACCCTGAAACCAAAGCCGGAACCTTCGACGTCAAACTTCACGCCCGGCGCGCCCTGCCGTTCCATCACCGCCACGCGCAGCGGTTGCTGAAACTGGTGATCGCTCGCACGCATCGCGCCCGCCAGACCGGACACATTGACGCTTGCTTTTTCCAGCTGCCGGGCCACAGCGGCGGCTTCCAGGCTGCCGGCTTTTTCGATGCTCTGGCTCAGCGCCTCGACCATGAGTTGCATGCGCATGTGCACGTAGTCGTCCTGCGGCTTGGGATAGCGCTGCCGGAAGGCCTGGTAGAAGCGCTCAGACTCGACGCCCGGGGTGTTTGGAAACCAGTCGGCCACCGCAATCACCTTGCCTACGCCGGCCTCGGCCAGCACGCCGGGCACACCCAGGGCATTGCCGTAAAAGGTGTAGAACTTGCCTTCAAAACCCACTTCCTTGGCGGCTTTGACCAGCAGCGTGAGGTCATTGCCGAAGTTGCCGGTCAGCACGGCTTGCGCGCCGCTTTGTTTGATCTTGACGGCATAGGGCAAAAAGTCCTTGACGCGCGCCATCGGGTGCAGCTCGTCGCCGACGATCTGCACGTCGGGGCGTTGCTGGGCCAACTGCTTTCTGGCTTCGCGCAACACAGACTGGCCGAAGCTGTAGTCCTGCCCGATCAGGTAAATACTTTTGAGCGCCCTGTCGTCCTTGAGCACGTCCATCAAGGCGGCCATGCGCATGTCGGCGTGCGCGTCAAAACGAAAGTGCCAGAAGCTGCACTTTTCATTGGTCAACGAAGGCTCCACCGCCGAGTAGTTCAGAAACAGCACACGCTTGGTCGGCTCGCGCTCGTTGTGCTTGTTGATAGCGTCAATCAGCACCGCCGCGGTAGCCGATGAATTGCCTTGGGCGATGACCCGAATGCCGTCGTCGATGGCCGAGCGCAACGCGGCCAGCGCTTCTTCGTTCTGGCCCTTACTGTCGTAACGCTCAATCTGCAAGGGCTGCGCGCCAGCAGGCAGCTTGACCCCGCCCCGCGCATTGACCCGCTCAGTGGCCCACACCAGGTTGCGAAAGACCGCTTCACCGGTGTTGCCGAAAGGACCTGACAGGCTTTCAATCATGGCAATCCGCACCGGCGGCGCGGCGTTCTGAGCCGCAGCCATGCCGGGCAGGCTGGCGGCGAAGGTCAGCAGGCCAAGGACCAGAAATTTCAGGCCATTTTTCAAAACAATGTGCATCAGGAAGCCAGGTTGACAGGCAGGGAAAGCGCCGCAACGTCACGGCGAATGTCGGCCAGCGGCCAGCGCGGCTTGACGTCAAAGGTGTAGGCCGTTTGCAGATCTTGCAGCCCGGCCTGCAAGCGCATTCCGGCGGCCAGCGCGATCATGGCGCCGTTGTCGGTGCACAAATGCAGCTCTGGGTAATGCACGCGAATACCGCGCTGCCGGCACACCGCATTGAGCTGACTGCGCAGCGCGGCGTTGGCACCCACGCCGCCGGCCACCACCAGGCGTTTGAGGCCGGTTTGCGTCATGGCGCTCACGGATTTTTTCACCAGCACCTCGACAATGGCCGCCTGCGTCGAAGCGGCCAGGTCGGCCTTACGGCTTTCCAGCGCGTCACCCAGCTTTTTGGCCTGCGTCAACACCGCGGTTTTCAAACCGGCGAATGAAAAATCAAGGTCGCCGCTGTGCAGCAAAGGCCGCGGCAATTTGAAAGCCGTGGCATCGCCCTGCTCTGCCAGTTTGGCCAGGTGTGGACCGCCCGGGTAAGGTAAGCCCATCAGCTTGGCCGACTTGTCAAAAGCTTCACCCGCCGCGTCATCAATGCTTTCGCCCAGCAACTCGTAACTGCCCACGCGGTCCACCCGCATCAGCTGCGTGTGGCCGCCCGAGACCAGCAGCGCCAC
The DNA here is from genome assembly GCA_044362035.1 of Polaromonas sp. Classification (GTDB taxonomy): domain Bacteria; phylum Pseudomonadota; class Gammaproteobacteria; order Burkholderiales; family Burkholderiaceae_C; genus Polaromonas. The sequence goes on from JBIKHR010000045.1 coordinate 11,389, forward strand.
AAAAGGAAACTCAGGCGGATCGGCGCTTAAAAAAGGCGAGAGCAAATGGCCTTCCAGGTGATGCACACCCATCACCGGCTTGCCCAAACTGGCGGCGAGTGCGCAGGCCACGCCGGCCCCCACCAACAGCGCACCGGCCAGGCCGGGGCCTCGCGTGTAGGCCACCACATCCACCTCGGGCAAGCTGCGACCGGCCTGCCCCATCACCTCGGCAATGAGCGGCAACACGCGGCGAATATGGTCGCGGCTGGCAAGTTCAGGCACCACACCGCCATAGGCCTGGTGCATCTCGATCTGGCTGTACAAGGCGTGCGCCAGCAACGCCGGCACAACGGTGCCCGAGGCATCCACCAGCGCCACGCCGGTTTCATCACAACTCGATTCAATTCCTAAAACAATCATGCGGCGAGTTTACGGGGGTACGCGGAAGGGGCAAGTGTGCTGGCCAACCACCCCATAAGCACATAACTCAAAGTCATCAACGCTCACTGACAATGCGCGCATGGGCATCAGCATCTACATCAAGGAAATCGGTCGCGGCAAGGACGGCGCACGTTCGCTCACGCGCTTGCAAGCGGCTGACTTGCTGGGTCAGGTGCTTGACGGTGCAGTGAGCGACCTGGAGGTGGGTGGCTTTTGCCTGGCGATGCGCATCAAGGGCGAAACGCCCGAAGAAATGGCCGGCTTTCTGGACGCCACCCATCAACGCCTTGCGCGATTTCCCGACACCGGCCGCCCCACCGTGGTTTTGCCCAGCTACAACGGTGCGCGCAAGCTGCCGGTGCTCACGCCACTCCTGGCACTGATGCTGGCGCGTGAAGGCCTGAGTGTGCTGGTGCATGGTACGGCCACAGAATCACAACGAGTGTTGAGCTCTGACGTGCTGGCCGCGCTGAACATCGCTCCTTTAACGCGCATCGACCCGCTGCTCGCCGGTAGCGTGGCCTTTGCGCCCACCGAACTGCTGTGCCCCGGCCTCAAACGCCTGCTCGATGTGCGCAGATGGGTCGGTCTGCGTAACCCGGCGCACAGCCTGGTCAAACTCATGAACCCTTGTTTAGGGCAGGCGCTGGTGGTGAGCAGTTACACCCACCCCGAATACGCCATCTCGATGGCGCAGACGTTAGAGTTGATGCAAGCCAATGCCTTGCTGTTGCGCGGCACCGAAGGCGAAGTGGTCGCCGACGCGCGGCGCATGCCGCCCATGGATGGTTTTCTGCAGGGCAAGCGCATGGTGCTGGAAGCCGCCCAGAGCGGCACGCTGGCCAGCCTGCCCGATTTGCCCAAGGCCATTGATGCAGCCACCACGGCGGCCTACATTGAAGCGGTGCTGGCCGGCCGGCAAGCCGTTCCAAAGCCGATTGCGCGGCAGGTGATGCACATCTTGCAATTGATGAAAAAAATGACTTCAGCACCATGAACAAGCCCGACCATTCCACTCCAAACGCCCGCGGACAGTGCACGCTGGTCGGTGCCGGCCCGGGCGACCCG
>JBIKHR010000279.1:0-3939 GCA_044362035.1 Polaromonas sp.
CGTCCACATTGGCACCCAGGGGCCTGGTCGGCACGCCGATGGTTTGCACCACGCGCATGCCGGCACGCACCAGGTTGTTGGCCAGGTCACTGGCACCGGTGAAGTCGTCGGCAATACAACCGAGCTGAACAGTTGTAGCCCCCACGCTCCCCACTTCGTGTGGTTCGCTGCCCCCCGAGGGGGCGCTTTTTTCCTTGGGGCGGCCCTGCGGCAAACTATTAGCCCCCACGCTTCCCTGCGCTGCGGCTGTCATTTCTTCTTCGGCAGTTCGATGCCCGGAAAAATCTTGATCACGGCGCTGTCATCTTCTTTGGCAAAGCCGGCCGTCGAGGCCTGCATGAACATCTGGTGCGCCGTGGCTGACAGCGGCAGCGGGAACTTGCTGCTGCGCGCCATGTCCAGCACGATGCCCAGATCTTTCACAAAAATATCCACCGCCGACAGCGGCGTGTAGTCGGCAGCCAGCACGTGCGCCATGCGGTTTTCAAACATCCAGCTGTTGCCGGCGCTGTGTGTAATGACCTCGTAAAGCGCTGCAGCGTCCACGCCCTCGCGCAGACCCAGCGCCATGGCTTCGGCGGCGGCCGCAATGTGCACGCCGGCCAGCAGTTGGTTGATGATCTTGACCTTGCTGCCTGCACCCGCCTTGTCGCCTAGCTTGTAAACCTTGGCGGCCATGGCGTTGAGCAAGGGCTCGGCCAGGGCATAGGCGGCAGGGGCGCCGGCCGACATCATCGTCATCTGGCCGCTGGCAGCCTTGGCAGCACCGCCGGAAATCGGCGCGTCGATGTACAGCAGGCCCATGTCGTTCAGGCGCTTTTCCAGTGCCACCGACCAGTTGGGCTCGACGGTCGAGCACATCACGAACACGCTGCCCGGCTTCATGGCCGCGGCGCAGCCTTCAGGACCAAACAACACGCTCTCGGTTTGCGCGGCATTGACCACCACCGACACCACCACGTCGCAGGCGGCCGCCAGTGCCGCGGGCGAGGCAGCCACCACACCGCCGTCTTTGGCAAATGCCTGCGCGGCTTCAGCACGCACGTCATAGACATGCACCGTGTGGCAGGCACGACGCAAAGACTGCGCCATGCCCAGGCCCATAGCCCCAAGACCGATCAGGCCGACTTGAACTTTCATTGACTTGCTTTCCAAACGCTAAAGACGGGGGATGAAGGGCATCAACCCAGCGTGATCTTGGCAAATTCGGCCACGCGCTTCCACTTGGCCGCATCTGCCGCCATAAAGCTGCCCATGGCTGCAGCGCCCAGAAAGCCCAGGTCGGCGCCGCGCGATTCCATGGCTTTGGTAATTTCCGGGTCGCGCATGAGTTTTTGCAAGGCTTGCTCCAAGGTGGCCACCAACGCAGCCGGTGTACCGGCAGGTGCAGCCAGGCCGTACCAGGCACTCACATCAAAGTCAGGCAAGCCCTGCTCAGCCAGCGTGGCTACGGCCGGCAAGGCCTTGCTGCGCTGCTTGGTAGTGACGGCCAGCGCCTTGACCGCGCCACCCTGAATCTGGCCCAGCACTGAAGGCAGGTTCTCAAACATCATGTCAATTTCACCAGCCATCAAGGCCGTGACAGCAGCAGCCGCCCCGCGGTAAGGAATGTGCGTGATGAAGGTGCCGGTGCTGCTTTTGAGCAGCTCCGCGCTCAGGTGCAAAGAAGTGCCGTTGCCGTTAGATGCGTAGTTCATGCGGCCCGGTTCCCGCTTGGCGCGGGCAATAAGCTCGGCCACCGAATTGATACCGCTTTTAGGGTTGACCAGCAATACATTGGGCACGCGGCCAACCAGACCCACAGGCGCAATTTGCTCCGGCTTGTAAGGCATGCTGGGGTAGAGCGCGGGGCTGATGGTCAAAGGCGGCGAAGCCATCAGCAAGGTGTAGCCGTCGGCAGGCGCGCGCGCCACTTCAGCCGCGCCCAGGTTACCGCCCGCGCCGGGTTTGTTGTCTATCACCACCGGCTGACCCAGTTCCTGCGCCAGTTTGGGCGCCACCAGGCGGGCCATGATGTCGATGAGGCCGCCGGGGGGGAACGGCACCACCAGACGAATCGGCTTGGCCGGCCAGGCCTGCGCCAGTGCAAACTGAGGAGCGGCGAGCGCCAGGCCGGCCATCAAAACCGTCTTGCGGCGATTCAGGTCGGGAGTCTTTGCAGCGGGGGTCGCATCGGCTTGCGTTTGCAAATCATTGTTGAATGCGGTCATTGAAATCTCCTGAGTATTTGTTATCGGATTAAAACACCATCGTCTTGACGCCAGCCGCCGTGCCCAACAGACACACATCAGCCTTTTGCAGGGCAAACACACCCACCGTCACCACGCCCGGCCATTGGCTGACTTGCAGCTCGAAAGCGCGCGGGTCCTCGATCTGCAGGCCGGTGACGTCCAGAATATGCTGACCGTTGTCGGTGACCAGCGGCAGGCCGTCTTTCAGGCGCAGTTGACCAAGACCGCCCATCGCTGCGAACTGGCGGGTGATGCGGCGCGCAGCCATCGGAATCACTTCAACCGGCAGCGGGAACTTGCCGAGCCGGGTCACGAGCTTGCTGTCGTCGGCGATGCAAATGAACTGGCGCGATTGGGCGGCGACGATTTTTTCGCGGGTCAGGGCCGCGCCGCCACCCTTGACCATGTGGCCGGCGTGATCAATTTCATCAGCGCCGTCCACGTAAACCGCCAGCTCCTCAACTTCGGTGGCGTCAAATACCCGGATGCCCAGGGCCTGCAGGCGCTCGGTGGAAGCGACCGAGCTGGAGACCGCGCCGGCGATGCTGTCCTTGACGGCGGCCAGCGCGTCAATGAACTTGTTCACAGTCGAGCCAGTGCCCACACCCACCATCATGCCGGGCTGGATGTATTGAAGAGCGGCCTGGCCAACCTGGGTTTTGAGTTCGTCTTGGGTCATGGTGAAGTGGTGGGGGAGTTCGGTTTTGCGACAATCGAGATCTAGCCTCAAGAGTTGAATTATCCAATGCCCCTGCTCCCCTACGCCCTGGCCCGCCCTTTTTTGTTCAGCATGGACGCCGAGGCCGCCCACGACCTGACCATGAAGTCGCTGGCGCTGACCCAGCACTCGCCACTCAAAATGGCCTATTGCGCCGGCCGAGTGGAAGACCCGATTGAGTTGGCAGGCTTGACTTTTCCCAACCGTGTCGGCATGGCCGCCGGGCTGGACAAGAACGCGCGCTGCATCGACGGTCTGGCCGCCATGGGTTTTGGGTTTGTCGAAGTCGGTACCGTCACGCCCAAACCGCAGGCGGGCAACCCTAAACCTCGCATGTTCCGCCTGCCTGAGGCCAATGCGCTGATCAACCGGCTGGGCTTTAACAATGAAGGGCTTGATGCCTTTTTGCGCCATGTGCGGGCTTCCACGTTTCGCCAGCAATCCAACGGCAAGCTGCCTTTGTTGCTGGGCTTGAACATCGGAAAAAACGCTGTCACGCCGATCGAGAACGCTGTCGATGACTACCTGGCTTGCCTCGACGGCGTTTATCCGCAGGCTGACTACGTCACCGTCAATATTTCCAGCCCGAACACCCAAAACCTGCGCGCCCTGCAAAGCGATGATGCGCTGGACGCGCTGCTAGGCGCCATTGCACAGCGCCGCCAGGCACTGGTGCAAAAGCATGACAAATCCGTGCCAATTTTTGTGAAGATCGCGCCTGATCTGGACGAGGCGCAGATTGAAGTGATCGCCGCCACCTTGAAGCGCCACGCCATGGATGGCGTGATTGCCACCAACACCACGCTCAGCCGTGAGGCGGTCAAGGGCATGGCGCATGCCGAAGAATCCGGTGGCCTGAGCGGCGCGCCTGTGCTCGAAGCCAGTAACCGGGTCATCAGCCAGCTGCGCGCCGCATTGGGCACGGGCTTTCCGATCATCGGCGTGGGTGGGGTGATGAGTGGTGCCGATGCTGTGTCCAAGATCAAGGCC
>JBIKHR010000280.1:0-3912 GCA_044362035.1 Polaromonas sp.
GCCGTCTCGCCAAAGATCGCCTTGATGTCCAAAAGGCCGATGCCGCGCACTTCCAGCAGGTTTTGCAGCAACTCGGGGCAGCGGCCCTCGATGGTGGTCTGGTTGATGCGGAAAAGATCGACCGCGTCATCGGCTACCAGGCCGTGGCCGCGTGATATCAACTCCAGGCCGAGTTCGCTTTTGCCCAGGCCGGACTCGCCGGTGATCATCACGCCCATGCCCAGAATGTCCATGAACACGCCGTGCATGGAGGTGCGGTCGGCGAAGTGCTTGGACAGGTAAGCGCGCAGCACGTCAATCACAAAAGCGGCCGATTCCGGCGTGGAGAACATGGGCAACTGCCCGCGCTCGCACATCGAGATCAGGGTGTCGGGCGCGGTCTGGCCGTCGGCCACCACCAGCACAGGCGGCTCCAGCGTGATGATGCGCGAAATACGCCGCGCACAGTCTTCGGGGCTGCCTTGCGTCAGGTAAGCGACTTCGCGCTCGCCCAGTATTTGTACCCGGTAGGGGTGGATGTAATTGAGGTAACCCACCAGGTCGGCACCCGAGCGGGCGGCCCGCACGGCCACTTCGTCAAAGCGCCGCTCTGAAGCGCCCAGGCCGGCCACCCAGTGCCATTTCAGCGCGTTGCGGTGGTCCTCAAAAAGAACATCAGCGCTGACAACGGTGGGTTTCATGCCTGGCGAGCGTTCAGGCTCAGGACGTCACTTGGGATGAAAGCCAGGAGGCAATCAGCTGGTGCAGGGTGGCGGCATCCTGGCTGCGCTTGAGTTTTTCGCGCAGGACGCTGTCGCTGAGCATTTCGGCAATTTCCGAAAGAATTTCGAGGTGTTTCTGGGTGGCGGCTTCGGGCACCAGCAGAAAAATCAGCAGTCCGACGGCTTGCTCGTCGGGGGCATCAAAGCCGATAGGGGTGGCCAGCTGGAAGACGGCGGCCATCGGCGCCTTGAGCCCTTTGATACGGCCATGCGGAATGGCCACACCATGGCCAAGACCGGTCGAGCCCAGTCGCTCGCGCGCAAACAGGCTGTCGGTCACCAGCGCCCGGTTCAGGCCATGCAGGTTTTCAAACAGCAGGCCGGCGTCTTCAAACGCGCGTTTTTTACTCGCGGCGTCAACATCGACCAGAACCTGGGCGGGGGGCAGTATTTGGGAAAGACGGTTCATAACGATCTTTGGGTCGCCGAATTATGCACTTGACGCCACCGCTGTGGGCCTGGCGCTGTCATCGAGGCGTAAAAAAACCGCCCGGGTAGGCGGCCGACCGACCGGCGCAAGGCTGGGGCCCTGCGCGGTGCGGAGGTTTCAGGCTTGGTACTTGGCCGCCACGTGGTGGTGGTCCTGGGCCTTGGCCTTGTAGCGACCCACCTGGCGGTCTAGCTTGTCGGCCAGGTCATCGACGGCAGCATAAAGGTCAGCGTGGGAACTCTCGGCAAACAGGTCGCGCCCCTTGACGTGCACATTGCACTCGGCGCGCTGGCGCAGTTCCTTTTCTTTCATGTTGTCAACGGTCAAGAGGACTTTCACATCAACCACCTGGTCAAAGTGCCGGGTGATGCGATCGAGTTTGCTGGTCACATAGCCGCGCAGGGCGGGTGTGACTTCAAGGTGGTGGCCGCTGATCGTCAAGTTCATAAAGACTCCTTTTCCAGATAGGTCAGGGATTTTAAAAAAAGCCGCCAGCACGCAGGACGTCTGGCGACAGACGGGAACCTTGCTCTTGAGCTCACTATGCGCCCGTAGGCCGGCAATTGCAATCCCGCACTGCAACAAAATGTCGGAATTGGCGGTCCTGCCGGTGCCATAATCCGGCCATGTTTCATGACGGAGAAATCCTTGGAAAGCAGTCCTAGTCGCTAGCTTTCAATCCCGCAGCCTGAAAGCTGCGCTGGGGGGTTGAAAGCGATGCGCCATCCACCAACCCCCTCCGCCCTGCGCGGGCTTGCCAGACCCAAGCTCGTGCGCGCCGGCCCTTGATACCCCACGGGAGCCCGCCATGCTCAATATTTTCACGCTCGTCAACGGGCGGCTGTTCCAGGAAGAGATCGAATCCCTGGAAGAGCTCTCCCGCTTCCAGCCGATCTGGGTGGATCTGGAGTCACCCACCCCTGAAGAAAAGCGCTGGATCAAGCAGTACTACGGCCTGTCCATTCCTGAAGACGTGATGGACGAGGACATCGAAGAGTCCGCACGTTTTTACGAAGAAGATAACGGCGAGTTACACATCCGATCTGACTTTTTGATCGCTGACATGGATGAGCCGCGCACGGTGCGCGTGGCCTTCATCCTGAACCTGGTCAACGACGACCTCAAGAGCAAGGGCGTGCTGTTTTCCATTCACGATGAAGATGTGCCTGTGTTCAGGCTGCTGCGCATGCGTGCGCGCCGGGCCTTTGGTTTGATTGAAGACGCCAAGGAAGTGCTGCTCAAGCTGTTTGACGCCGACGCCGAGTACTCGGCCGACACGCTGGAAGGTATTTACATTGACCTGGAAAAAGTCAGCGCCAAAGTGCTCTCGGGCGACGTGACGGATGCCATGGCCGGCGAGGTGCTGGGCGCCATTGCCAGGCACGAAGACTTGAGCGGACGCATCCGCCGAAACATGATGGACACCCGCCGCGCCGTCAGCTTCATGATGCGCAGCAAGATGCTCAGCGCCGATCAGTTTGAGGATGCCCGGCAGATTCTGCGCGACATCGACTCGCTCGATTCCCACACCGCCTTTTTGTTCGACAAGATCAACTTCTTGATGGACGCTACCGTCGGTTTCATCAACATCAACCAGAACAAGATCATCAAGATCTTCTCGGTGGCCAGCGTCGCCCTGCTGCCGCCCACGCTGATTGCCAGTCTGTACGGCATGAACTTCAAGTTCATGCCCGAACTCGACTGGTCACTGGGTTACCCCTACGCCCTGGCCCTGATGACCGCCAGCGCCCTGGTCCCCATGTGGTACTTCCGCCGGCGCGGTTGGTTGAAGTAGGCACCCCCCCGTTGAGCCCTCACTGCGTGTAGGGCTCCTCCCCCCTTGCAGGGGGCAAAGCCTGTGGCCCGGCTAAGCCGGTTCCACGGCTTTTGCTTGGGAAGAGGTTTTTTGCTGAGGCCTGCCGTCTCAGCGGGCGGGCAGTTTTTGCAGCAGTGCGTTGATGATGGCCAGGGCGTAGCGGCTGGCGACTTCGGTGACGAAGCGGGAGAAGTCGATATGGGCCGTGTCGTCGGCGCGGTCGGAGATGGTGCGCATGGCGGCAAAGGGCACGCCGTAGTCGGCGCAGACCTGGGCCACGGCAGCGCCTTCCATCTCGACGGCCAGCACGTCATGGCCTGCAGAGCGCAGGGCTGACTGCAAGGCCGCGGACCCGGCTGCGCTGGAGATGAACTGGTCACCGCTGGCGATCAGTCCGTGGTGAACCTGTGCGCCGGCCGGCAGCAGCAAACCCGTGGTGGCGCCATGCATCAGCGCTTGCCGGGCCGCATCGGCCAGCAGCGCAGTGAGTGCTGTGTCACAGGCAAAACGTGCGCGACCGTACAGCGGAACTTCATAGCGCGGGAACAGCGGCGAGGCGTCCAGATCATGCTGAAGGAAGTCTTGCGCCACCACCACGTCGCCCACCTGCACACCGGGGGCCAGGCCGCCGGCCACGCCGGTAAACACAATGCGACTGGCACCGAAATGCCCGATCAGCACCGAGGCCGTCAGGCTGGCGGACACCTTGCCGATGCGCGACAAGGCTAGCACCACCTGCTGGCTGTGCAGTTGACCCGACCAGAAGTCGCGGCCGGCGACGGTTTGCAGTTGTGGCGCTTGCAGTTGCTCGAGCAGCCCGGCCTGCTCTTGCGGCAGGGCGCTCAAAATAGCCGTGAGCGGCGCACGGCTTGTGCCTGCCATCATGCGGCGTTCAGAGGTCGGTC
>JBIKHR010000281.1:0-3908 GCA_044362035.1 Polaromonas sp.
AAGCCTTGCAGCAACTGGTGATCGCCGAAGCGCCGGACCTGCAACCCGACCGCGCACTGGCCATGGCGCTGGTAGAGCGGGCCTTGCAAGATGGCCGCGAGTGGTTGGGCGATGCCGATTCACAGGCTCTGCTGGCCGCCTATGGCATTCCGGTCGTAGACACCCGCAAGACGGCGGATGCCGATGCCGCCGTGGCTGCGGCCGAAGCGATGGGCTTTCCGGTGGCGCTCAAGATCATCTCGCCGCAAATCCTGCACAAGTCTGACGTCGGTGGCGTGGCCTTGGGCCTGCAGTCACCAGCCGAGTTGCGCAACGCCGTGTACACGATGCTCGCGCAAGTGGCGCGTCTGCGCCCCGATGCCGTGGTGCAGGGCTTTACCGTGCAATCCATGGCCGAGCGCCCGGGCGCACGCGAGCTGATCATCGGCATCAACACAGACCCGCTGTTCGGGCCGGTGCTGTTGCTGGGCGAGGGCGGCACCGCGGTCGAGCTTCGCAGCCATGCCGTGGCATTGCCGCCCCTGAACGCCCGTCTGGCCCAGGATCTGATGGAGCGAAGCCGGCTTGGCCCCTTGCTGGCCGGTTACCGCGGCCAGACTGCGGCCAACGCAGCGGCTTTGACCGACACCTTGCTGAAAGTCTCGCTGATGGCTTGCGACATGGCGCAAGTAGCCGAACTCGACATCAACCCGCTGCTGATTGACGACAAGGGCGTGCTGGCGGTGGACTCGCGGGTGCGCATTCGCGCCAGCCCGGCGCAGGGTGGCTCGCACCTGGCCATCCGGCCCTACCCATTGGCGCTGGTCGAGAACGCCAAACTGGCCGATGCCAGCGTGCTGATCCGTCCGATCCGCCCAGAGGACGGCCAGCGGCTAAAAGACTTTTACGCCCATGCCGCGCCGGCTGACATGCGGCTGCGGTTTTTCATGGCCAGGCGCGAGGTGCCGCATTCAGAACTGGCTCGCTACAGCCAAATTGACTACGACCGGGAGATGACCTTCATTGCGCTGCCGGCCGATGAAACCGATGGATGCGCCATGCTGGGCGAGGTGCGCGCTGTCTGTGACCCCGACAACCAGCGGGCCGAGTTCGCCATCCAGGTTGCCACCGGCTGGCAGGGCCGGGGTCTGGGCCGGCTGCTGCTGGGCAAGTTGCTGGCTTACCTCACGGCGCGTGGAACAGCCGAAGTGGTGGGCGAGGCGTTTTTGGAAAACACCCGCATGGCGGCGCTGGCCCGGCATGCCGGCTTTGAGCTCAGCCCCGGCCATGCGCCTGACATGTTGTCTCTCCGGCTGCAGCTCAACGCGCCGACAACCCCTGCCCAATAGCCTTCAACAGGGAAAACACAATGAGCCGCTTTCATCACCTCTTGGTGCCGATAGACGGCAGCCCGACCGCCGACAAGGCGCTTCGCGAAGCCATCCGACTGGCCCGCAGCAGCGGCGCCAAAGTCACGCTGCTGCACGTGATGGATGCGCTATCGCACATGACCGGCTTTGAAAGCGGCACCCGTTATGCCGAACAGATACTCCCGCTCATGCGCAGCGCTGGTGAGAACCTGCTGGCCCAAGCAGGTCAGAAAGTTCTGGCCCAGGGTTTACAGGTTGAGTGCATCCTGATCACCGAAGGGCCGGGGCGCGTGTTTGAGCATGTGGCGGATCATGCGCGAAACAACAACGTAGACCTGATCGTGCTCGGCTCACATGGCCGGCGCGGCATCGACCGCGCCCTGATGGGCAGCGACGCTGAGCAGATCATCCGCCACGCACCGGCACCTGTGTTGGTGGTGCGCGGTGATGAGGTCAGGCGCAAGGCCACGCTCAGTTTTTAATACCCGGCTGCATGGCAGCCATGTAGGGCGCCAGCCGCTGGCCCATCTCGTCGCCCAGCGCCTGCAGGGCGCTCATGGGTCGCACCATGACTTCGAAATCGACAATTTTTCCGTCCTGGTCGAAAGCGATGAGATCAACACCTTTGAGCTCTTTGCCATTGACCTTGGCGCTGAACTCCAACACCACGCTCAGGCCGTCAGCGCTGACCATTTCGCGGTGGTACTTGAAGTCTTCGAACACCTTGAGCACCGTGCTCAAAATCAAGCCGACGGTACGGGCGCCAGGGTAGGGCGTGTGCGCCATCGGCGAGCGGAAAACCGCCTTCGGGTGCAACAAACCGGCCAGTTCGCTGGGGTTGCCCTCGGCCACCATGCCGTACCACTGGCTCAAACTGGCCCTGACCGATTCCGGCATGGCGCCAGCGGCGGATGCGCCAGGGGAGGGCGGGGAAGCGGCTGCCGGGGCGCCTATCGCCAGGGCCAGCTCGGTGCCCTGCTTGATCGCGCGTTTGGCGTCCAGCTCAACGGCCTTGTCAGCGCCGCCGATCAGGCGGACTGTGCAGCCGGCTGCCAGCAAACCGGCTTGCAGCTCGCGCTGCGGGTCCTGACCGGCACAAAGCACCACAGTGTCGGCGGGTATCAGCATTTCTTTGTCACCCACCGTGATGTGCAGTCCGGCGTCATCGATCTTGCGGTAAGTCACGCCGTTGAGCATCTCGACCTGGCGGTTTTTCAGCGAGGTGCGGTGAATCCAGCCCGTGGTCTTGCCCAGGCCTTCGCCCACTTTGCCGGTTTTGCGTTGCAACAGGTACACCTTGCGCTGGCTTTTTTCAATCACCGCAGCCTGCAGGCCACCCCGGCTGCGGTATTGCGTGTCAACGCCCCATTCGGCAAAGAACTTGGCCTTGTCCAGACTCGGGCTGGTGCCGGTATGCAGCAGGTATTCGGCGGTGTCAAACCCAATGCCACCAGCACCTATCAGGGCTACGGTTTTACCGACTGCGCATTTGTCCCGCAGTACGTCCAGATAACCCACGACCTTGGAATGGCCAATGCCCTCGATGTCAGGCACACGCGGCGTCACGCCGGTGGCCAGCACCACCTGCTTGAAACCGGCGGCGGCCAGGTCTTGCGCGCTGACGCGGGTGTTCAGCCGCAGCGTGACGCCGTTCAGCTCTATCTGCCGGCTGTAATAACGCAGTGTCTCGTGAAACTCTTCCTTGCCCGGCACCTGTTTGGCCACGTTGAATTGCCCGCCGATTTCGCTGGCTGCGTCAAACAAGGTGACATCAAACCCGCGACGCGCTGCGGTGGTGGCAAAGGCCAGACCGGCCGGCCCGGCACCCACCACGGCGATGCGCTCTTTGGATGGCGCCGGGGTTTCGATCATCAGCGTCTCGTTGCAGGCGCGCGGATTAACCAGGCAAGAGGTGATTTTTCCGCCAAAGGTGTGGTCGAGGCAGGCCTGGTTACAGCCGATGCAGGTGTTTATTTCGTCGGCCTTGCCTTCTGCCGCCTTGCGCACAAACTCAGCATCCGCCAGGAATGGGCGGGCCATCGAAACCATGTCGGCCATGCCGTCAGCCAGAATCTGCTCGGCCACTTCAGGCGTGTTGATGCGGTTGGTGGCCACCAACGGAATACCCACCTTGCCCTTGAGTTGCTGCGTGACCCAGGCAAATGCAGCGCGCGGCACCTTGGTGGCGATGGTCGGAATGCGCGCCTCGTGCCAGCCGATGCCAGTGTTCAAAATGCTGACGCCCGCCGCCTCCAGCGCCTGAGCGAGTTGCACCACCTCTTCTTTGGTGGAACCGCCTTCAACCAGGTCCAGCATGGACAGGCGAAAGATGATGATGAAATTCTTGCCCACTTTGGCGCGGGTGCGGCGCACGATTTCCAGGGGAAATGCGATGCAGTTTTCGTAGCTGCCACCCCAGGTGTCGTCGCGGTGGTTGGTTTGCGCGGCAATGAATTCATTGATCAGGTAACCCTCGGATCCCATGATTTCCACGCCGTCATAGCCTGCGCTTTGTGCTAGAGCGGCGGCATTCACGTAGTCGTCGATGGTCTGCTCAAC